>JAJYBT010000224.1 GCA_021778875.1 Acidobacteriota bacterium
CGCAGGCGAGCCCGATCAAAAGAAGGTGGATGACTCGACAGACGATAACCTTCACGAAACCTGGTACTACATGAAAGCTGGGCACCGATGGGTAGTCAGGTTCTTGAATGGCAAAGTTGTGAAGGTGCAGATCTTCTGAAGGATCCTGGCGGAGGCGCGGGCGCTCTATTTTCCTGCGCCTCCCGGATACTATGTCATCGTGAGAGTGCGCAGCGAAGACGGTCACCGCAAAGGCCGAGAGCTTCAATGTAATCCACAGCGCAAAGTAAGCAGTGCGACTAGTTGGTGACCATGAATGGACGACGCACGGCGATGGTGCTTATCGTTGTCCTTCTATCTTGCCTGCCGTCCACATTTGCACAGACTCGGCATGTGCAGGGAATCGCGCACATTGCGTTTCGCGTGAACGATCTGGACGGGGAGCGCAAATTCTTTCGTGCCCTCGGCTTTGAAGAGGCATTTGCGCTAACCAAAGGCGTCAGAACGACGGAAGTTTTCGTCAAGGTCAACGACCATCAGTTCATCGAGCTGTATCCGCGTAGCGGCGAGCAGGATGCTCTGGGCTGGATGCATGTCTGTTATGAATCCGATGCACTGCAGCAACTGTATGCGCTCTACAGAGCGCGCGGCTTGCGCATGTCTCCAGTCGTCAAAGCCGGGGCGGGAAATCTCATATCGTCGTTTCATGACCAGGACGGACGCGTGGTTGAATTCACGCAGTACCTCCCGGGCTCTCGTCATTTTGAGGACCGCGGAAAGCATCTGGGTGCCTCTCGCGTTTCAGGCGAACTCCAGTCCATCCGGATGCCCGTTGAAGATCTCGCCGCAGCCCGGTATTTCTACGCGACCACGCTCGGGTTTGAGGAGTTGAAAGGGAATGCTGGAGTAAGGATGCGCATCTCCGGCGATGCCGACCAATGGATTGGCCTGTTCGAGGCGAGAGCGAACGCCCGGCCTCAATTCCAGTTCAGGGTGAAAAATGCCGATCGGGCCGCAGATCAACTGCGCAGTCGCGGATTGCAAGTCACGCAGCAGGAGAAACGTGTCTCGGTAGAAGATCCCGAAGGAAACATCTTTGTCTTTGCGAAGGATTCACTCAGCCTCTCCACGAAAGCCGCTATCCATGCGAAATAGATAGACGAGCGGGCTATCGAATGAAAATATTGCAGAAATCCAAGGCCTTGTAATCGAGGCCTGACTAGGGCTGATTGTAGTAGCCGGTGCTGGTGCGGGCGGTCATCTTGTGCCTGTCAATCACGATTCTCAGTTCGTGATATTCGTTTGCCTGGTTGGTGTGAGGCGAGTTAAAGGAGAGCGTGTAGAAGGCACCCGCGTCCTGAATGCAGCGTCTGATCTGGGCGGCGAGATCGTTATCCGGAAACATCACACGTCCGCCGCTTTGGATGGCCATTACTTTCAAGCCCAGGTTTGCGGATTGCATCTGATTGGCTGTCTTTACCCCCTTCAAGAAACTTTCATAAATGTCCGTGTCCAGGAAGTTCGCGTCCAAATTAGGATCATGGTTTGGGAGTGAAACATCGGAGAGCGTCACGCGCGACTCGCGCAGTGTAGTGGAGACGTCGACGGCCCAATCGAATAACAGGCGCACACCCCTGGGCGAGGTTGTAATGTCCGCCCGGTCGAGCATTGGCCATCCGGGGCCGGTCCAGATCAGCAGCTTCCTGCCCGGCAGTTTAGCTTCATTCTCCGCGATCGTCGTGAGCCATTTGATCGACAGCCCCAGCCGCTCTGAATCGCCGTTGACGCCTCCTGCCCGGTCGATTACGCGCAAGGTTGCACTGGTCTTATCCAGTTCCGCGGCCAGCGCGTTTCCATCGGTGGAGGGCTGCAGCAAAACCTTTGCGCCGTCGTTGGAAAACAACAGGACGGATACCGGCTGGGCAAGGTGTCCGCCGTTCTGGCGCAGGAATTTCGCGATTTCATCCCGCGTGCGGGACAAAATCAGGTAGTCGAGGTTGACTGCGTCGAGAAGTAGAATGACCTGTGTGGAGTCGTCAGCCTGGTGAGCGATGGCGTCGCTTTCGCGAAAGGAAACAATCTTTGCGGGCTGGTTGTTGTCGAGCAAGGTGAAGTCCTTGAGAACAAGACCCGTGACGGGGATTCCTTCCTTATTGGTGACCACGACATCGAGTTGGATGTTGCCCTTGTCCGGTTTGGGTGCGGGGCGCATTTTGAGCACAGGCCCATGGGCCGGCGAAGCTTCCCCAGACTGACCCACCGCGTCTGTCGCGGGGGAGGCTTGCTGCGCGCACGAAAGCACCGGCAAGAGAACGAAGACTGCGAACCATGCGCGGATTTGCCTGTTCATGCGGGCAATTCTACTCCCGCCGGAAGCGATTCCCCTTTTCAAACTCATCGCGCAGCGCAGGAGTGCGCAGGTTTTCGCGGATGTGCGCCAGGCGCTGTTCAAGGGCCTGGAGCGCTGCATCGATGGCCTTGGCATTGGTGTGTGCGATGTCGCGCCACATGGAGAAGGGGCTCGCTCCCAGCCGCGTCATCTCGCGCAGGCCCCGGCCACCCACATGCTTCAACTCCGGCGCATCGCCCACTTCGTCTTCCAACAGCGCGCTCAGCGCAGTGGCCACAAACTGCGGCAGATGGCTGACCCATGCCACCAGCTCGTCGTGGCGCGCGGGATCGAGATCAATCACCTTGCAGCCCAGCGCAACCACCCATTGCCGCCATTCCTGCACCAAAGCCGCAGCGCGTGGCGACCGCTCGCAGGTTGGATCGTCAGTAAACAACCACACCGCACCGCGAAACAGATTCGCATCGGCCAGCGCCGCGCCGCCGCGCTCCTTGCCCGCCATCGGGTGACCGGGTAAAAACGCCGCTCGCGCCGTCGTGTTGTAGAGCCGTGAAGCAGCCGCAGAGATATCCGCCTTGGTGCTGCCCACGTCCGTGATCAGATGGTCGGGCCCAAGCACGCCAGACAGTTTCTCCATCCATTCCAGCGTGGCATAGATGGGCACAGCCAGCAGCACCACATCGCTGGCTCGCGCAGCCTCGATCGGGTCGATTGCAATCGCGTCCAGCGCGCCCATGGCGAGCGCAAGCTGCGCCTGCTCCGGGCTGCGGTTCCAGCCCGTGATGACGCCGCGAAATCCCGCTGCGCGCAGCGCCAGACCCGCCGATGCGCCCAGCAGGCCCGTACCCAGAATGGCGATGCGCTCAATCATGCGGACCGTTCCCGGTTCTCCTTATAGCGTTCTGCCCACCGCCGCTGCAACCACCCGCAGTTGGCCCATCAGTTCCTCAAACTGCTCCAGATACAGCGTCTGCGCAGCATCGGAAGCGGCCTTGTCGGCGTTGGGATGCACTTCCACCAGGATCGCATCAGCGCCCGCCGCCACAGCAGCCCGCGCCATCGGGGCCACCATGTCGCGGCGGCCCGTGCCATGCGAGGGGTCGCCCACAATCGGCAGGTGAGAAAGCTTCTTCACCACGGGAATCGCTGCGATGTCCATCGTGTTCCGTGTCGCCGTCTCATAGGTGCGAATGCCGCGCTCGCAAAGAATCACGTGGTAGTTGCCGCCGGACAGAATGTACTCAGCCGACAGCAGCAGCTCCTCAATGGTGGCGGCAATGCCCCGCTTGAGCAGGATCGGCGTGCGCACCAGTCCCAGCTCGCGCAGCAGGTTGAAGTTCTGCATGTTGCGCGCGCCTACCTGGAAGCAGTCCACGTAGGGCAGCATCGGCTCAATCTGCGAGATCTCCATGACCTCGCTGATGACCAGCAGGCCGTGCGCATCCGCGGCCTCGCGCATCAGTTCAAGCCCTGGAATGCCCATGCCCTGGAAGGCGTAGGGCGAGCTGCGCGGCTTGAAGGCTCCGCCGCGCAGAAAGCTGCCGCCGGCGGCCTTTACGCGCTCGGCCGTCTCAAAAATCTGCGCGCGATTCTCAATGGAGCACGGCCCGGCCATGACCACAACGCGCTCGCCGCCCAGCTTGACGCCGTTGCGGAACTCCACCACAGTGCCTTCCGGGCGAAAGCTGCGGCCGGCCAGCTTGTAGGGTGAACTGATGCGGTGCACATGCAGCACGCCCGGCAACAGTTCAAATTTGCCCAGGTCCAGGCTGGCTGTGGGACCCACGCCGGCCAGTATGGTTTGGCTTGCGCCGGTGGTGCGATGCACGCTGACCCCGGCCTCCACCATGGCGTCGATCACTGCGTCAATCTGCTCTTCGGTGGCCTTCTCCTGCATTGCTACGATCATTGCTTGTTCCCTGTCTCAGGCGCCTCTGCGCCAGTGCCGTGGCCCGGCGAATCACCCCCACGACCAGGACCTGTCGTGGGGAACCCCGATGCATCCGCCTGGGCATTTCTCTCCGATGCCAACTCGTTCCTCTGCAATGCCCGCATCACGTCGATGATGCGCTCGTAGATATGCGTCAGTTCGATGTCCGGCAAAGGGCCCGTGTTGGCGGCTCGCACATTGGCGTAAATCACCTTTTCCCTGGCCGGCTCATAAACCGGCAGGCTGGTTGCGGCCTTCAGGTGACCAATCATCTGCGCGGCCCGGGCCCGCTCGCTCAGCAGTTCCACAAGCTGGCGGTCCAGTGCATCGATCTTGTTGCGCAACTCTTCCAGCGTCATTCCATCCTCGTGTTGCCGCCCGTCTCAGGCCTTCGATTGGGATAAGGCAAAAGCCCGGGAGCATGGGAGTTTGAGTTGAATCCTTCTATGCGGCGCACACGCCGCCCGGAATGTGCTCTTCTTAACGGGCCAGCGCTGCCTGTGGCAGATGCAGGCCCTTGATAAATCGAGCCACCGCGCCTGGCGACGCCTCGGGGGTTGACCGCTCAATCAACTCCACAATTGCGCTGCCTATGACCGCGGCATCCGCGAACCGCGCCACTTGCGCGACGTGTTCCGCGTTGGAAATGCCGAACCCCACGGCCACCGGCAGCGGGGTCCATCGCCGGATGCGCGCCACCAGCGCCGCCGCGTCAGAGGTCAGGCTCTGCTGCTTGCCGGTAATGCCGGTGCGCGAGATGGCGTAGACAAATCCTTCAGAGTGGGTAGCGATGGCTTCAAGCCGGTCATCCGGGCTGGTCGGCGCGGCCAGGAAAATCGGCGCAAGTCCCACGCGTTTCATCTCCGCCAGGTACTCGTCCGCTTCCTCAACAATAATGTCCGTCACCAGCACGCCATCCGCGCCTGCGGCTGCAGCATCGTCCGCAAAGCGTGCAAGCCCATAGCGCAGAATGGGATTGAAATAACTGAAGATCACCAGGCCCGCCGCCGACCGCGCTGCGCGAATCTCGCGCGCCAGCACGAGTACGTCTTTCAGTCGCGTTCCCCGCGCCAGGGCGCGCTCACTGGCTCGCTGAATCACCGGGCCGTCGGCCAGCGGATCGCTGAAGGGCACGCCCAGCTCGATCACGTCCGCGCCCGCGTCAATGGCCTCCAGCGCAATGGCGCGCGTGGCCTCAAGACTCGGGTCCCCTGCCGTCAGATACACCACCAGCCCGGGTTTGTGATTGAAATGAATCGCCATTGTGATCAGTCACTCTCTAAAGCTTCAACTCGCGGGCCAGAATGCCCATGTCTTTGTCGCCGCGTCCTGAAAGGTTCACCACCAGTATGTCATGCAAAGGCATCGCGGGAGCAATGCGCAGGGCCTCGGCCACCGCGTGAGCGCTTTCCAATGCAGGCAAAATGCCCTCCGTCCGCGCCAGCTTCACCACAGCGTCCAA
>JAJYBT010000225.1 GCA_021778875.1 Acidobacteriota bacterium
CCGCTGAACTTTGTGGACAAGAAGGAAGCGCGCAAGATGGGGCGCTTCATCCACTTTGCCTTTGCCGCGACGCAGGAGGCAATGGCCCAGTCAGGTCTCCAGATTACGCCGGAGAATGGCGACCGGGTGGGCGTCTTCATCGGTTCAGGCATCGGCGGGTTTGAGATTATCGAGCGCGAGCACTCCAACCTGCTGCAAGGCGGACCGCGCAAGATTTCACCGTTCTTTATTCCCGCGGTCATCGTGAACATGGCGGCTGGCCAGATAAGCATCCGCTATGGCGCCAAGGGACCGATCTCAGCCACCGCCACGGCCTGCGCCACCTCTGCCAACTCCATCGGCGACTCCGTGCGCATGATTATGCACGGCGATGCGGATGTGATGATTGCCGGCGGTGCGGAAGCTTCAGTCACACCGCTGTCGGTGGGTGGCTTTGCCGCCATGCGGGCGCTCTCAACGCGCAACGAGGACCCGACGCGCGCCAGCCGCCCGTTCGACAAGGACCGCGACGGATTTGTGATTGGCGAAGGGGCCGGCATCCTGATTCTGGAGGAGCTGGAGTTCGCCAAAGCGCGCGGAGCCAGAATTCTGGCCGAGGTGATTGGCTACGGCATGAGCGCCGACGCATACCACATGACGGGCATCGCTCCGGACGGCGCCGGCGCACAGCGCAGCATGCGCGCGGCACTGAAGGATGCGGGCATTCGTCCTGAAGAAGTGGGCTATGTGAACGCGCACGCCACATCAACTCCGGCAGGCGATGGCAACGAGTCGCGGGCGATTGAGCTGGTGTTTGGCGAGCACGCGCTGAGCCACACGCTGAAGATCAGCGGCACCAAGTCCATGACCGGCCACCTGCTGGGCGGCGCGGGAGGACTGGAAGCGGGCATTACCGTGCTGGCATTGCAGCACCAACTGCTGCCGCCGACGATCAATCTGGATGCGCCCGACCCCGAGTGCCGGCTGGATTACGTGCCGAACAAGGCGATTGCGCACAGCTTTGACGTGGGCCTGTCGAACTCGTTCGGGTTTGGCGGCATCAACGCAACGCTGATTATGCGGCGGTGGACTGAGTAGACAGAGTAAATTTCTTCGCAAAGAGAGCGCGCCTCCTGACTGGGATGCGCGCTCTTTTTCCTGCGCTGTCACTTTTGTGGATCAACCGAAGGCGGCGCCCCAGCCCATGCCGATGAGGATGAAGAGGGCCCACCATCCGAAGACTGCGGCGTAGCCGGAGCTTCGCTTGACGCCGGCAACCGTTGCGACGCCCATGCCAAGCAGAATCAGCGTCCAGATGGTGATGATATCCAGCGAACCGGCCAGGGAGTAGAGCGCCGGGTTGGTGTCACTGGGGTTGAGAAAGGCGCCGACATTTGTAGGCGCAAAGTTTTTGATATTGAAGGACTCGGGGGCGATGCCGGAGAAGATAACGATGGTGCCCATCAGGGTCTTGATGACCGAGGGCAGGCTGGCATACATCCACACGGCAAAGACGCTGCCGTACCGGGCCTTGCCGGCGAAGAGGAAATTCATGGTTCCCAGCAGGCCGAGCGAAAGCAGGGCGATGACTGCAAGCGCGATTGCCGGGTTGGCGATGAAGACGCCCTCGGTGATGTAGAGGGAGACTTTGGTGGACATTTCTCGCTGCTCGGGCGTGGCCTGGGCGAGGCGCTCTTCAGCCTTGGGATTGAGATGAATCTGGTTGTCAACGACCTGCTGCATGCCAATTTTGAACGAGACGGCGGCGAAGAGAATGTAGCTGGCAAGTCCCACGAGGATGAAGGGCAGCCACCAGCTTTTGTTGCCGCGCTTGATGTCGGCGAATGTTTTGGACGGCGCGAAGAAAATGCTTGTGACGCGCTGCCACTGGGAAAGGCCGGGCGCTGCCTCAGCCGCTTGTTGCACTTCAAGATCGCTCATCGCTTCGCCTTCCTGAAATCCGGTTTTATGCTTGCGCAGTCCTCTCACGCTGAGGCAGACAACGCTGCGCGTGGAGGAATTGCTTTCGGCGGCGATTGTATCGCGAATGGGCAGGCTAAGCGCAATGAATCGATGAGGGGGCTGCGGGATGACGGCTTGATTCAGCGTCCGCGTGAGGCGATTGCCGAGGGGGCTGGTTCGCTGTCTGTGCCGTTTTCAGGCGGGCTGGCCGCCCGGCGGCGCGGCGGCGTATGCGGCGTGTGCGCGGGCCGTTCGGGCGCATAGCTCTTGTAGACGGTGATGTGGAAGCAGGCCTGCTGAAACTCTTCCTCGACGTCGAGCTTGCCTTCATTCTGCAGGGCGAGCAGGCGGCCGCGCAGCCAGTAGATTTCGCGCGCGCTCATGTCGTGCTTGGCGATGTCGATGGTGGCGCCGGTGACGTGGGGACTGACGACATCGCCCTCGGCGGCGGCGGCGTTGCCGTTTACGCCTTGCAGCCTCTTCTGGTAATCGACGGTGCGCACGGCGGAGCTGACTTCAAGCGGGCTGTGAAACAGGGACTGATGGGCGCGCGCCAGATCTGTGAGGAATGTCGCCGTCCAGGGACGGCAATAACGGCGGTTGCGGGGCAGGTTGGTGTTGATGCTGAGCGCGGACGAGGCGGGCACGGGCACCAGCACGCCGCGGGCAATGCGGTCATTGAGGTCGTCCTCATTCAGGATGCGCTCGAGACTGTCCGCCTCGGTTTTCTCGTTCTGTCGGACCAGCGATTCCATGGAGCCCTTGAGCGGAGCGACGGGGACAATTCTCGCAGTGCGCAGGGAAACAGGCGCGGGGGCCGGATCGGCGGGAGGCGGATCGGCTTGCGGAGTGGGATTGTCAGGTGCGCTTGTGTCACTGGCGGGCGCGGCGAGGCGCGCTGGTCTGCGGCGAACGGTCAGGGTGCTCACGTGTCCGCGCCGGGCCAGTGCAGAACGGCGGGCGGCGGGCCTGGTTCGGCGATGCGCAGAGCGGCGAGGTTTGCGCACGGGCTTGTGCGCAGAGGCATGGCGCGCCGTGCGATGCGAGGCACTGGCGGCCGCGGCGCTTTTGTGCGCCCGAGCCTTGTGCGCCGTCTGCCCGCTGGCGGAGACCGCCATCAGCGTGCCAAGAAGAAACGAAATGAAGACTGTCCGCACCATGGGAAGCGCGCGGAGAATCGAGAGCACCATCAGTGTAAGACGCGCGGGAATGGATTTCGAGTGCCTAGGCGGGTACGGATTTGTCCGATAATGCGCAGGAAGCCGCGGCCGCGGCCAGTGAAACGTTTCAGCATGTAGAATGGCGGCGCTAAGAATCCACCGCGAATCAGGAGTGGCTGTGAAGAGCAAGGGATGGGTGTGGGCGGCAGTTGTGGCGCTGCTTGCTGTGCAAATTGTGCAAACGGTGCTGGTGGTCCATCGCGAGTCGCTGACCTTCGACGAAGGCGACCACATGTTTGCCGGGTACATGATGTGGCATAGCGGGGACTTTGGCCTGAATCCGGAACATCCTCCGCTCGTGAAGCTGCTGGCCGCCGTGCCGCTGCTGGGCCGCGACCTGTGGATTCCGCCGTCGCAGAACCGCGACTTCAAGATCGAGGCCTACCTGAACGGGCGCGATTGGCTGGCGCGCAATGATGGCGCAAGCCAGCGCCTGGTCTTCCGTATGCGGCTGATGGCAGGGCTGCTGGCGCTGGCGTTGTCGCTGGTTGTCTTCTTTGCGGCGCGCGAGTGGTTTGGCACAGCCGCCGGGCTGGTGGCCATGGTGCTGGTGACATTTGATCCGAATGTGCTGGCGCACTCGGCGCTGGTGACGACGGATGTGGGCGTGTCGATGTTTTTCCTGGCGAGCATTTATGCCTTCTACCGCTATGTGAAGCAGCCCTCGATGCAGCGGCTGCTGATGGCGGGCGTGGTGACGGGATTGCTTCTGGCCACGAAGCACTCGGGCATCCTGCTGGCGCCGATGCTGGTGCTGCTGATTGGCTGGGAGATTCTGTGCGCGGAAAAAGGCACGCGGGGCAGGATTGCGCTGCGGCTGAGCGGCGCGTTTGCGGCCATTGTGGTGGTGGGCGTGCTGGTGCTTTGGGCCTTCTACGGCTTCCGCTACGCGGCGCGGCCTGCGGGGCTGGCGATGAGCACTTCCCTTGCCGATTACGTGAAGCCGCTGAGCAGCTTCAATGCCGGCGCTGTGATGCTGATTGCGCATCTGCGGCTGCTGCCGGAGTCGTATCTGATTGGGCTGGTGGATGTGAAACGAATGGCGCAGTTCTATCCCACATTCATCTTCGGGAAGATCCATGCGCACGGGGTGTGGTGGTACTTTCCGGCGGTCATCGTGATCAAGACGACGCTGGGGCTGCTGGCGCTGGTTGCGGTGTCGCTGTTTGCGATTGCGACGCGCAGGCTGCGCAAGGGACGCGAGCTGGTCTACGTGCTGACGCCTGCGGTGTTTTATCTGGCCGTGGCCATTGCGGCGGGAATGAATATCGGCGCGCGGCACATTTTGCCAGTGTATGTGTTTGCGTTCATTCTGGCGGCGGGCGGCGTTGCCACACTGGCCGCCGGAAGCAGGAATTGGGCGTGGGCAGGCGCCGGACTCGTGATGGCGCATGTGGTCTCCGCGCTGATGGTGTTTCCGAATTACATGGCGTACGCGAACGAAGCGTGGGGCGGGCCGGCAAACGCGCATAACCTGCTGAGTGACGCCAACGTGGACTGGGCGCAGCAGCTCTACCAGGTGAAGACGTGGCAGGATCAGCATCCCGGCAATGAGTGCTGGTTTGCCTACTTCGCTTACCCGGAGATTGATCCGGCGACATATGGCATCCACTGCCACCACATGCCGAACATCGACACGTTCTGGCTGGGCGGCGCAGATGTGATTCCCGCAACCATCAGCGGCGATGTGTTCATCAGCGCAGGCGACCTGAGCGGCTGCGAGTGGTCAAGCGCACGGCAGAATCCGTATACCTCGTTCCAGTCGCTGAAGCCGGACGCGATGATTGACTACGGCGTGATGGTGTATCGCGGCACGTTTGCGGTGAAGCAGGCGGCGACACAGAGCCGGGTACAGAATGCCTATGAGCTGCTGCGCAGCGGAAAGGCGCCTGAAGCCCTGGCGCTGGTGCGCGAGGCGGTTGCGATTGATCCGCAGGATCTGAGCAGCCAGACGGCGCTGGGCAATGTTTCCGCGGCGATGGGCCAGAAGGACGAGGCACGCACGGCGTGGATGGCGGCGCTGGCGCTGGCGCAGAAGCTTGAAGGCGACGAGCTGCGGGGTCAGGTTCGGGAGCTGGAGAAGAAGCTGGGCAAGCAGTAAGGATCTGGTGAAAACGGAAAGCAGCAAGGGTGTCCCGATTGCGGGACGCCCTCTGTTGTTTGCGGAGAACTTTACGTGCTGCCTGCTGCCGCGGGCGCCTTCCGGCTTGGTGCTTAAGAACCGCTGTACCGCGTGGCTTCATCCGCGGCACGGAGGATTTTCGCATCCAGAAGATCCTGTTCCCTTCCGCTGGCCAGCTTGTTGCGGATGAGATCTTCCCTGGAAATCACGCTTGTGGGAGTATCTCCATCAATCGAGCCTTCGATGCGGTGATCCCAGGCATCATCGAAACTGATTCCGTCTATGCGCTGCAAAATGTCCACCCGCTCGGGCGGCTGACCGATTTGGAATGTGGAGCCATCCATGAAGTCGGCCGGAGTCAAACAGGCAAGTGGAGCGCCGTATTGCGCAAGCGCCTGAAAGACAGCCTTGCTGTTTTCCGCATCGCATCGGATGAA
>JAJYBT010000226.1 GCA_021778875.1 Acidobacteriota bacterium
GCGGCCGCGTTTCGTCCTCGACTTATAACGCCTAGGTCGAACATCGCCATCCCTGTGTAACTCCAGCGCCGCCCGGCTGCATCGATATCCGTTCAGATGCAGCCGGGCGGTGCGCTGTTTATCGTGCCTGGCCTTGCATCACGTCCAGCCGCGCCAACTCTGTCCGCAGCGCATCCGCGTCGCAAAACTGGATTGTCCTCATCCCGGTGGAAGCCGCGCCCGCCACGTTCTCCGCGCGATCGTCGATGAACAGCACACGCTCCGGCGGCGCGCCCAGAATATCCAGCGCCCGGCAAAAGATCTCCTGTCCCGGCTTTCGCAGTCCCAAGTAGCAGGAGCTGAACGCAAACTCGAAATACCGGCGCAACCCGAACCGATCAAACCGATCCTCGTTCGGCTCTCTCGCTTCGTTGTTCAGCGCGCCCACCCTGCACTTGTTGGATGCCGCGAGTTCGCTCAGGATTCCCAGCGCGCCGTGCGGCAACGCCTGCGACTGCTCGCAGATGGCCGCCAGAAACTCCGCGCGCGTAAAGCTGCGCTCTTCATAGAACACCGTTGCGTCCAGATACGCGTCCGCTGAGATCGCTCCGCGCTCCCACGCATCGTTCGGCTCGGCATGGCGAGCCTCAAAGGCCTCCACGTCCAAATGAAAGCGGTTCAGCACCGCCATGCGTCCGCGGTGATCCCAGCCATTGGTCAGCAGAACACCGCCAACATCGAAGAGGATTACGTCGAAGGGGAACATCGGCGCCTCTCAGCCATCGTGTTATGCGCGTCGAGCGCCGGGGGAAGATTGCAAGCCGGGACCCGGGCCGCGGCGCCGTCGCAAAAATCGAATCACGCAACGCGCCGCAACCCGAATCGCCTTGTCTTACACGGGGTTCTTTGAGCCGTCCCCGCACTGGTACTTGGCCTCGATGGCCAGCACCTTGTTGAAGCGCCGCACAAAGCGCTCTTCCTTGGCAATGAACTCCGCCTTCAGAAACGCGTCCACCACCTCAAAGGCCAGCGCCGGGCCGATAATGCGCGCGCCCAGCACCACCACGTTCATGTCGTCGTGCTCCACGCCCTGGTGTGCCGAGTAGGTGTCGTGGCACATGCCCGCGCGAATCCCTGGAATCTTGTTCGCGGCCACGCAAACACCCACACCCGAGCCGCAAATCAGAATCCCGCGCTTCGACACGCCCTGCCGAATCGCCTCGCCCACCTTCTCCGCAAAGTCCGGATAATCCGAGGGCTCCGCGTTGTACGCGCCCAGATCCACCACCTCGTGCCCGGCCTTTGCCAGATACGCGCGAACCTCCTCCTTCAGGGGAAAGCCCGCGTGGTCTGAACTGATTACTAGCTTCACAGTGTGTTCCTTTCAGTGCGGCAAATCAGCGAGTCAGCAGGTTATCTGGTCAGCAGCTTAACTGGTCAGCAAGCCAAGCTCTCTCAGCGTGCTTGTCGCTCCAGGCCAAAAGCCACTATAAAGCCCCAGCCCATGCACCCGCTGACTCGCTGACCTGCTAACTCGCTGACTAGCTAACCCGCTACTTCACCAGAGCCTTCGCCCTGGCCGCAATGTTCTCCGGGCTGAAGCCCAGCTCCGCCATCACCTTCGGCCCCGGCGCCGAGGCGCCAAAGCGGTCCAGTCCAATCACGTCGCCGTCCTGCCCCACATACTTCCACCAGCCCAGCGTCGAGCCCGCTTCCACCGCCAGCTTCGGCACGTCCGCCGGCAGCACGCTCGCGCGATACTCCGCCGTCTGCTCGCTGAACAGCTTCCAGCTCGGGAAGCTCACCACGCGCGCCGCAATGCCTTCCGCCGCCAGCAGCTTGGCTGCCTCCAGCACCGCCCACACCTCTGAGCCGCTGCCGATCAGCACCACCTTCGCATCCTTCGCATCCTGCAGCACATACGCGCCCTTGCTCACCCCGCCCAGCACGTCCTGCGCCGCCGGATCCAGCACCGGAACGTCCTGCCGCGTCAGCGCAAAGAAGCTCGGACCCTTGCGCTCCAGCGCCAGCCGCCACGCTGCGGCCGTCTCGTTCGCGTCCGCCGGGCGAAAATCCGCAATGCCCGGCACCGCGCGCAGCGCCATCAGGTGCTCAATCGGCTGATGCGTCGGCCCATCCTCGCCCAGTGCAATCGAGTCGTGCGTAAAGATGAACAGCGACGGCACCTGCATCAGCGCCGCCAGCCGGATCGCCGGCTTGCAGTAGTCTGAGAACACAAAGAACGTCGAGCCGAACGGCAGCAGCCCGCCATGCGCCGCCATCCCGTTCACCGCCGCGCCCATGCCAAACTCGCGCACGCCAAAGAAGACGTTCCGGCCCGCAGGGTCCAGGTGGAAATTCGCGCCCGGCTTGAAGATCGTCTTCGTTGAAGCGGTCAGATCCGCCGCGCCGCCAAACAGCTCCGGCACCTCGCCCGCAATCGCGTTCAGAATCATGCCGCCCGCATTGCGCGTCGCCACCGGCTTGCCCGGCGCAAAGGTGGGAATCGCCTTCTCCCAACCGGCCTTGCGCTCGCCCTTCTGCGTGCGCTCAAACTCCGCCGCCAGCTCCGGAAACTCCCTGGCATACGCGGCAAACCGCCCGGCCCACTCCGCCTCCAGCGCCGCGCCGCGCTCGCCGGCCTTGCGCCAGTTCGTCAGCGCATCCTCCGGCACATAGAAGCTCTGGTCCTCCGGGAAGCCGAAGAACTTCTTCGTCGCCGCCACGTCCGCCGCGCCCAGCGCCTCGCCGTGCGACTTGTTCGATCCCGCCTTCGGGCTGCCGTAGCCAATCACCGTGCGCACGGCAATCATTGAGGGCTTGCCCGTCTCCGCCTTCGCCGCTTCAATCGCCGCCTCAATCGCCTGCAGGTCATTGCCGTCGGTCACCCGCTGCACGTGCCAGCCATAGGCCTCAAAGCGCTCCAGCGCATTCTCCGTGTAGCTCAGCTCCGTCGGGCCGTCCAGCGAGATCAGGTTGTCGTCATACAGGCAGATCAGCTTGCCCAGTCCCAGCGTCCCCGCCAGCGACGCCGCCTCGTGCGACACGCCTTCCATCAGGTCGCCATCGCCCATCAGCACAAACGTGTGATGATCCACCACCGCGTGGCCCGGCCGGTTGTACACCGCCGCCAGATGCTTCTCCGCCATCGCCATGCCCACGGCCATCGCTACGCCCTGGCCCAGCGGACCCGTCGTCACTTCAACGCCGTCCGTGTCCACGCACTCCGGATGCCCCGGCGTACGCGAGTGCCACTGCCGAAAGCTCTTCAGGTCATCCATCGTCACCTTGTACCCCGTCAGATACAGCGAGGAGTACAACAGCGCCGAGGCATGCCCGTTCGACAGCACAAACCGGTCGCGGTCCGCCCACTTGGCGTGCGCCGGATTGTGCTTCATCAGCTTGTGAAACAGCAGGTAGGCGATTGGCGCGCAACCCAGCGGTGCGCCGGGATGGCCGCTCTTGGCTTTCTCCACCGTATCCACGGCGAGCAGGCGCAAAGTGTCGATGGAGAGGGCATCAAGGGAGATTTCCGCGGGGCTGGTTGTCATGTGCGTTGCAGTATCCTTTCGTCAAAGTGGCACACGCCACAGTAAATCAATTTACTCAACGTTACTTGTTACTCGCCGTTACTGGGGAGACTCAATCAGTACATCCACATTGTAACCAAGCCAGCGGCCCTCCTCCGCCCAATGGAAGGTCCACGTGATCCGATCGCTCTCCGCCGGTGCAGGAATGGGGATGTCTGCGCAAAACCCCGCGCTGCCCATGCTGCGGCTGCGCGTCGTGTTCACCGTGCGCCAGCCGTCCATGGTCCACACCACCTCAAAGCTGTCGCTGTCCAGGATTCGCAGCGTATGGCCGGCGGCAATCTTCTGGATAGGCCGGTGCCGGCTATAGATCTCCGTGCCGCTGTGCAGTTTCTGCCGCCCCTCCGGCTCGCAGTAGCGCGCGTACACCGCATCGATGCGGTCAAACACCTTGCCGTCCAGCGCCGAGCGCAGCAGCTTCAGATACTCCGCATGCGCCCACACCAGCGGCACAGCGGAGCCCGCCGGCTTGCCTCGCACCAGGCTGTTGGCCGGCCTGTTCTGCTCGTCCCACACCTGTTCCGGCAGCAGTTGGCCCACCGTCGCAAAGCCCTCATACGTCCGGATAAGGTCGGCCACATCCCGGCCCGCCGCCAGCTCATAATGCGCGCGCTCGCCCGTCAGCAGCGGCCACACCCGGCCCTGTCCCCAGCCCTCGTAGGGACCGCCGTCCGCCCGTTGCCCGTAGCCGTCCCAGTTGTAGCGCAGCCAGCCCGGTCCCTGCGGCAACTCCCGCTTCAGCACCGCGTCCACCACCTTCAGCGAGTCCACAATCAGCGGATCATCCGCCCGCCGCACCCCGTAGCGCACCAGCTCCAGAAAGCCCGCGTCCACAATCTCGCGCGCTTCAAACTCGTAGCGCGTGCCCGGCGGCCGGTTCGACAGCCGGATCATCTCCTTCCCGCAGCCCTCGCAGGCATACGCCTCGCCTGCTTCCGGCGGACGGATGCGCATATAGTGGCGCTTCACATCCGGCAGCAGCACGCCGTTGTTCGTCACCGTCCAGTCTTCCAGGTGCTGCTCAATCCAGTCCGCAATCTCCTCGTAGAAGTTCGCCAGCTCATGCCCCTCGTGCGCCCGCTCAATCTCTGCCGCGCACACCAGCCCGGAGATAACCGCGGCCAGCGTCGACGGCGAGTAGCCCGAGTTCTCCTCCCAGCGCTCCTGGTTCGTAATCGGCATATGCCGCACCAGAAAGCCCGCCGCCCGCTCCACAAACGGAAAGATGTCCATCGCGCCCAGTGCATTCGCCTTCCACAGCCGCCACGCCAGCATCAGCGGAAACGCCACCTCGTCCAGTTGCATCCCAGACCAGTACGGCGTTCCGTCCACCCAGAAGTTCTGCGCAAAGCCCCCGTCCGGCTGCTGTGTGCAGGCCAGGTACACCAGCGCCCGCATCGCCGTCTCCGCGCGTCCGCAGGCCAGCAAGGCTGAGGCCGTCTGCACCATGTCCCGCGTCCACACCAGGTGATAGCCGCCCAGGTCGTCGTCGCCCTTCACCTGCCCCCACGGAATCGAAGCCGAGGCCACAAACGCCCCCGCGTAGATCTTGTCCTCATGCGCCAGCACCACGTTGTGGCTCACGCGCATCAGTCTGCCGCCGTCCCCGGCCTTCGCCGCCAGCCACTCCGGATTCGCCGCCCGCCGCCACTGCTTCACAAACCGATCGCAGTGCTCTTCAAACGGAATCGCCAGCGAACTTACCGCCTTCTGCAGTGCGTGGTGGTGGCCCTGCCCAATGCCAATGGTCACGCAGCACACCCGCGCGCCGTCCTCGTGCGCTGCCTCCAGGTTCAGCTCGCCCATAATGGCGATATTTCCATTCGTCGCCGAGCCAAACTCCCAGTCCATCCTGAAGTCGCTTACCAGGTCCCGCCACCCGTCGCTCGCGCCCACAAACCCGCAGCTCATCCGCGAGAACCCGCAGCTGGCCGCCATCGCCATCGAGTACTTCCCCTTCCACGCCAGCGCCATCTTGTGACCGGCCACGTCCAGCACGCCGCCGGAGTTGCCTGCCCCGCCCCCGCCCAGGTGCGGCGCCACCAGCGCGTACAGCTTCAGCCGCGGTATCAGCTCCTTGTGACCCTCCAGCCGAACCCGCTGCAGCACCACCCCGTGGTGCGGATCGCAGATCATCTCCTTCGT
>JAJYBT010000227.1 GCA_021778875.1 Acidobacteriota bacterium
TGCAGCGCGACGCGGGCCACGATCGCTGCGCCAAACAAGCCGATGATCGCAATCAGGCTGAGAATCCCGAGATGACCGAAGTGCGGAATGCGCTCCTCGTGCCACGGCTCGGGCTGAACGTACTGCTGGAATAGCTGTGGCTCTGCGTCCGTCTGCAGACCGCGGTCCGCCAGCGGATCCGCAAGCGTGTCCTGCTCCGGCGGCGGCAGTTCGCCTGCTGCGCTCTCCGCGGGGGTTGCGTGGTTTTCCGGCTCCAGAGGAGATTGCTCCGGCGTGTCGTTCATCGGGTCGCGGGCTTCTTTCTGCGCGAGGCGGTCTTTTTTGCCGTGGACTTTTTCCCTGCGGCGCGCTTGTTGCCGGTGCGGGCAGCGCCTGCGGCAGGGGCTATGCTTTCTTCGGCAGCGCTTGCCTCCGGCGCTTCGCTCGCTGGCTCCTCCGCCGCATCGTCGTTGCTGTCTACCGGAGCTAGGCGGCCATTGCTCGAAGCATAATAGCGGGCCAGGAACTGTCCGGTATACGAGCCCGTCGTGGCGGCAATCTTCGCCGGCCGCCCCGCGCCCACCAGGCGGCCGCCGTCCTCGCCGCCCTCGGGGCCCAGGTCCAGAATCCAGTCGGCATTGCGAATCACGTCAAGATTATGCTCGATGATAATTACCGAGTTGCCCAGGTCCGCCAGCCGGTGCAACACTTCCAGCAGCTTGCGCACGTCGTCAAAGTGCAGGCCCGTCGTCGGCTCGTCCAGCAGATAGAGCGTGCGCCCCGTCTGCCGCTTGCTCAGCTCGCGCGCCAGCTTCATGCGCTGCGCTTCGCCGCCAGAGAGCGTCGTCGCGCTCTGACCCAGATGCACATAGCCCAGCCCCACATCCACCAGCGTCTGCAGCTTCTGTTTCACTTGCGGCACATTGGCCAGCACGGTCAAGGCGTCTTCGATTGTCAGGTCAAGAATGTCCGCGATCGAGTGGCCGTGAAACTTCACCGACAGCGTCTCCTGGTTGTAGCGCCGCCCGTTGCACACCTCGCACTGCACGTAGACGTCAGGCATGAAGTTCATCTCAATGCGCCGCTGGCCGTCGCCCTGGCAGGCCTCGCATCGTCCCCCGGACACATTGAAGCTGAAACGCCCCGGCTTGTAGCCCCGCTCTCGCGACTCCGGCAGCATGGCGAAAAGATCGCGGATGGGCGAGAAGACCTGCGTATACGTGGCCGGGTTCGAGCGCGGCGTGCGCCCAATGGGAGACTGGTCAATGCGAATCACCTTGTCAATCTGTTCCGCGCCGCTCAGCGCCTCATGCGCGCCCGGCTCCTCCCGCGAGCCGTAGATGCTCTTCGCCAGCGAGCGGTAAAGAATGTCGTTGATCAGCGTGCTCTTCCCGCTGCCGCTTACGCCCGTCACCACCGTCATCACGCCCAGCGGAATGCGGATGGTGATGTCCTGCAGGTTGTGTTCGCGCGCGCCGGTCACCGTGATCCACTTGCCGGTCAACTGCCGCGGCTTCTCGCGGTGCAGAATGCTCGCCGTGCCGGAAAGATAGCGCCCGGTGAGCGACTCAGCGCAGTCCATAATCTGCTGCGGAGTGCCCTCGGCCACCACGTGGCCGCCCAGCCGTCCCGCTCCCGGGCCCAGGTCCAGCACGTAGTCCGCGTGCCGGATGGTGTCTTCGTCGTGCTCCACCACCAGCACCGTGTTGCCCAGGTCGCGCAACTGCTCCAGCGCTTCAATCAGCCGCGTGTTGTCACGCTGGTGCAGGCCGATGGAAGGTTCGTCCAGCACATACAGCACGCCGCGCAAACGCGATCCAATCTGCGTCGCCAGCCGGATGCGCTGGCCCTCGCCGCCGGAGAGCGTTGTCGCATTGCGGTCCAGCGAAAGATAGCTGAGCCCAACGGCGCAAAGAAACTCCAGCCGCTCCACTACCTCCCGCCGAATGCGCTCCGCAATCAGCGTTTCGCGTGCGGAAAAGCTCAGATTGATGCCCGCAGAGAGCGCCCGGTTCAGCGGCAGCGCCGTGAAGTCCGCAATCGAAAGCCCGCCAATCTTCACCGCCAGCGACTCAGGCCGCAGTCGCTTGCCGCGGCACACGGGGCAGGGCGTCGCAGACATGAAGTTCATCATGTATTCGCGGTATCCCTCGCTCCGGGCCTCTTCAATCGTGTCGCGCAGATAGGCCAGAATGCCGTGAAAGCCCGTGCGCGGCGCCTCGCCCTTCGGCGGACCGTAAACCAGAATGTGCTGCTGCTTGGGCGGCAGATCTTCAAATGGCGTCTTCAGGTCAATCTTGTAGCGGTCCGCGGCCAGTTGAATCAGGCGCAGCAAATACTGCGACGCCGATCCGGGGCCCAGCCCGCCGTCCAGCAGCGGTTTGGACCAGTCGGTAATGACCTTCGCCGGGTCCAGATCGTAGAGCGAGCCCAGCCCGTGGCACTCCGGGCACGCGCCAAACGCGGAGTTGAACGAGAAGCTGCGCGGCTCCAGCTTGGGCACGTCCAGCCCGCAGTCGGGGCAGGCCATCGACGACGAAAACAACTGCTCCTCGCCTCCGGCAATGCCGATCAGCACCAATCCGTTCGCCAGTTGCAGGGCTTTGGCAACGGCGGCTTGCAGCCGCTTCTCCACGGAGGGCTTGCCCGGCGCCTGCGGCGCGGCAGACTTTTGAGGGGCTTCTTCAAGTGCCTGCTTCAGCAGGATGCGGTCAACGATCGCTTCAATGGTGTGATTCTTGCGCCGGTCAAGCAGTGGCGGCTCAGACAGGTCCTGCACTTCACCGTCCACCCGCGCGCGAAAGCCCTGCTGGTCAAGCTGATCCAGCAGATCCTTGAACTCGCCCTTGCGGCCGCGCACGATGGGAGCCATCACCGTCACCCGCTCCCCCGTGCCCAGTTGCAGAATGCGCTGCACAATCTGGTCTGCCGTCTGGCGCGCGATCGGGTGGCCGCAGTTGGGGCAGTGCGGCGTTCCCACTGAGGCGTAAAGCAGCCGCAGATAGTCGTAGATTTCCGTGATCGTGCCCACCGTCGAGCGCGGGCTGCGGCTGGTCGTCTTCTGCTCAATGGATATGGCCGGGCTCAGTCCCTCGATCGAGTCCACATCCGGCCGCTCAATCTGGTCCAGAAACTGCCGCGCATACGCTGAAAGCGTCTCAACATAGCGGCGCTGCCCCTCGGCATAGATCGTGTCAAACGCAAGCGAGCTTTTGCCCGACCCGGAAAGCCCGGTCACCACCGTCAGCGTGTTGCGGGGAATGCGCACACTGATGTCGCGTAGATTGTGCTGGCGCGCCCCGCGCACCGAAATGTGAGTGATGGTCATGATGGGTCTATGAGGGAGCGGTGGGCCGTTTCCGGGCTGCGCAAAAGGACCGGTTTCCGGATCGCAACCCTTATGGGGTATTCTATTTGCCAATAGAAACAAGGGTCAACGCGGTGTTTTTCCCGCCACAATTGCACGATTGATTCTACTCTTGCCTGAGAGTTCTCCAGCTTGCAGAAGACTGCGGCGTAGCAACTTGCGCATGCGGAGAAAGTGCCTTAGGCAGAAACAATGGCGGATTTGCTGAACTTGACGATGTTGATGTGTGCGGCTCTCGGCTCCATGGCTTTTGGCGTGCTCGCCGCTTATGCCATCTTTCGTGTCGGCTTTGCTCTGATGCGACCGCAAAAAAGCTCCCCGGCAGTCAAAACCGCCGCAAAGACGGCCAGCGTGGTGTAACCAACCGATTCTCCTCTGCCACCCGCCCCCCCGGGTCTATCCTGTAAAAACCCTGCCCTCTAAAGCCCTGTGCCCGTTGGGTATCGGACAAGCCGCCATCCCCTGCAATCTCCCCATACAGTCCCACCTATCGATTGGGCGGATTAGTGCCCGGCGTCATCTGCTGCGGCATCTGTTCCGGTATCGGCTGCGGCGGACGCATCGGCGTGCCCGGAGCGAAGCCCGGCCGAAGTATCGGCGGCGTCACGGGCGGCTGCGGAGGCTCTTCCGGTTCGCTGTCGGCAGCGTCTTCGTCGGGGCTGTCCAGCGCCGTGCGGCTGGCTGGCCCCTGCTGGCTCCCGGCGCTGCGCGCCGTCAGCACAATGCGGCTTGGCGCTCCGCGGTCCTGGTCGCCGATCATCAGCACGTTATACCCTGACCCTTGCAGCAGTTGGATCAGCACATCCCGCGCCTGCCCCGGCCCGTAGACGCCAAACACCCGCTGGTTGGCCACCGTCCCCTCCAGCTTCGCCCCCGTCGCCGTTGCCACGTCCTCAAGAATCTGTTGCAGGCTGGAGTTTTTCGCCTGGATGCTCAGCCCCTGGCTGTCCCACGTGACGGCTGCTGGAGCTGGCTGGTCATTCACCGGCCAATTCGGCTTCGGTGGCTCCGGCGGTGTGGCCGGCATGGCCGGCTGGGCGGCCTTGGCGCTCTTGCGCGCCTTTGCAGTGCTGGCGTGGTGATGTGTTGCCTTCCGTGTCGCTCCGGTTGCAGGGGGAGCGGCGGTCGTTTGCGCCTGCACCAGATTTGCCCCGAGCAATCCGCCCAGCAGAAGGGAACTGACGCACAGCGCGCGCCACGCCGCAGAACTCCGCAAAGCCGATGAACGATAACGGATCGTCGTGCGCATGGAAACCTGCTCCCCGGACCGACGGAAACCCGGCTGCGGAAGTGTATGACCGCTCTACTGTACTAGACTAACAGTGGCCCACGGACGCTCATCAAAGTTTGCCGGGGCAGGGGGGAATCGCTCCAGATGCGTCTCTGCTGTAAGGGTTGGATTATGACGCTGTTGCTGGCCGTGCCGCTTGCGGGCCAGGCCTCCACCTGCACCACGCAGGCTGAACTTGCGCCGCAGGACCGAAGCGCCCTGGCCGCTGCGGGCCAGGGCATTGCTCTGGCCGTTCTGCAGCAGGATTACGAGACGCTCCATTCCGCGCTGCTGCCCGCCATCGCCCAGGATTGGGACGGAATTCATGCTGCCGTCGAGGATGGGGCGCCACTGGTCAAAGGCGGTCAGGCCCGGCTGCTTTCGATTTACCTCCTGGACTCCTCCTCCGCCACCGCTACCGCTGACACTCAGTTTTTCTGTTCCAATGCCTCCGGCTCCCTCACCGTCACCATCACCATGCGCGCCTTGCCCCCCGGGCGCTACGCGGTGGTGCTGGCCGAGGCCGCCGGGGCGCAGTTGGGCGGACAGATGAGCTTCGTCCTCGTCTGGGATCAGACCGGGCTCGTTCCCCGATGGAAGCTCGGCGGCGTTTCCCTCCGCCAGGGCATCATCGACGGCCACGACGGCGTCTGGTACTGGAAACATGCGCGCGCCCTGGCCGCGTCCAGCGCGCCGTGGAGCGCATGGTACAGCTATGACATGGCGCGTTATCTGCTCCTGCCGGTGGACTTCATCTCTTCACCCAACCTGGAAAAACTGAACCAGGAGCAGGCCCAGATCAAGGACTCTCCCGCCAACGCCTTCCCTTATTCCCTACAGGATGGCGACCGCACCTGGAAGCTTGATGCCATCCGCGTTGACACCCGGCTGCATGAGGCCGACCTCGGCGTAACCTACCAGTCCATTGGCGTCACCGACCCCGCGGCCATGCGCACCGAAGCCGTAGCCGTGCTCAGCGCCCTGCTCAAGGCGCACCCTGAGCTTCGCCAGGGCTTTCACGGCCTCTGGGCCTATGCCTCGCGCGATGGCAAGGTGACCACAATCATCGAATTGCCCA
>JAJYBT010000228.1 GCA_021778875.1 Acidobacteriota bacterium
CTCGATGCCATGACCCACGCTGTCGATGTCCAGCCGGATCTTGTCTCCGACCGAAATATCAGCAACGGAGGTCACCTTGAGGTTGGTTGCGCCGGCGGGCGCGTCTGCCGCCAGATAGGCCTGCGTACCGGGCTTGCCGACTGCCGTGACCGTGGCCACCTCATACCGTTCCACGTCTTTGGCGACGGTGGGGTAGGTGGCGCCATAGCCGAGGGCGATCTTCTCGCCCACCTTGAAGCCGTCCACGCTCATCACCGGAATGTTGGTTGCTCCGGCAGGGACGGTGATGACCGGCCCATCGGGCACGGGCTGCCACAGAGTTGTGTGGTTGCTGGCCGCCGTGCCCAGGGAGGCAATCTTGCGGGTCTCCGCGTGGTGGCCGCTGCCGATGGTGATTGTGTCGCCGACCGACATGCCGGCCGTGCTCCTCACATAAAGCGTGCTCTCGCCCGCGCGCGCCGGAACCGCCAGCCCGGAGTTGGAGAGGCCGAGCAGGTAGAAGCCGCCGGCGGCGAGCTTCGTCCCGGCCGGGATCGTCACCGCGGAGAAGATGGCCTGCTGGGTGGGATGCACAGTCAGCGTCCAGCGGGAGATGTCGATGCTGCCGGAGCCCGCGTTGTACAGCTCGACGAAGGAGTTTGTTGCATTGGCGGGACCGGAGCCAATGCGGAACTCGTTGATCTTGACCGGGCTCACGTTCCGCACCTTCTCGGCCGTTGTCTCGGACTGCTTTGCGCCGCTTGCTGCGTTGGTCCAGCGGGCGTTGGCGACCAGGTCGCCGTTGTAGGCCGCAGGCCCCGAGGTGACCATGAAGGTCGCGCTCACGCTGGCGCCCGGCGCAACCGGCTCAGGGAAGGTCTTTGACGTCTCGGTGGTGCCCTGGGCAACCGAGGTCCACTGCGGGCCGGGCACGGCAAGGCTCAACTGCAGGCCGGTTGCGGACGCGCCCGTGGTGTTGGTGAACGTTACCGTGGTCTGTTGCGAGGAGCCCGGCGTGAACGTCTGCAGCCCCGGCGGAGTGGCCGTTGACGACGCCGGCGCCAGGCTCAGCGGCGGCACGTTGTACCCGGCTGCCACCACGTTGGCCTGCACGCGCTGGTCAGTGGCATCGGTCGGAAAGGTGCCCGCCGCCGTCATGGCGCCTTCATAAAAGGTGCCCTGCGAGCCGTTGCTGTTGTCGCCGCCGTTGCCCAGCAGAATGGCTCCCTGCTTGCGCATGGGGTCATAGGTGGCGTTCACGCGCCGCCCGCTGAACATTACTGACAGCGCGCCCTTTTGCGCATCGCCGCCCATTGAGGTCCAGTGGTGCGGCTCGCCCTTGGCCATCGCGGTTACGAAGCGCCAGTTGATGGTGGGCAGGTCCGGGCAGCCCTTGGGACCTTCCGGATTCACGCAGCCCACCAGGTTGTTTTCCTGGTCCGTCATAATCCACGGCCCGGTCCGGCTGCCGTGATACCACCAGGGTGCGTTGCCAAAGTACAGCGTCTCCATGGTGCCGTTGTCGTCGTCGCGGCTATCGATCTCCGCGTTGCCGTAGTCGAAGCAGCAGCCGGAGTTGAAGTGCAGGCCATTCACCACCCAGTACTGTCCCTGTGCCTGGTCGTCCACGGCGGTGCCCTTCGCGTCGTTCTGGCGCAGGCCCATGCCCGGCTCGATGAAGACGCCGTAGGCCTTGTGGCCCATGATGGTGATCGGCGCCATGTCGGCGAGCGGCAGGTTGTTGGCTCCACCCATGGATGGGCCGCTGAACCCGCCGCGCGGTGCCTGGGTCAGGTCGTTGTGCCTGGGCGACTGGTCGTAAATGGTCGTGATCCAGCAGTAGGTGTTGGCGCAGAAGGCATCCTGCGCGGCCGCGTCGGCGTATCCGCCCGCGTCCGGCACCGGCGATGCAGAGGGCTGGACGACGCCGATGTCGAGGGTCTTGCCGTCGGACTGGCGCAGGACCTGGTAGAGCGGGCCGTTGTAGGCAGCGTACAGCGCGCGCGTGGTGCTGTGGGCAGCCACGCACGGGTCGCCGGCAGCAGCGTAGATGTCGCATGGACCCTGCGGCCGCGGCGGGGGAACGTGGGAACCTGTCCCGGACTGTTGCGCCATGGTCAACGCGGCGCCGATGAGCGCGAGCGCCAGTGTGAGCATACCTGCAAGATGCATTCTCGTTTTCATGCGTATCCTGTCTGACTTGCCGAAATTCTGCGGGCATCCGGAAGAGATGGGCTCTTCTCTTTGCCTCAAGCCGTGCCGTTTCTGCGAATTTCTCGTCAGGAATACGTATACCACCTGATTCGGTGTTCGGATGCATTGGAAATACAAAAGCGCAGCGATTTGCCGGAACCCGGGCCATCCACTTCCGGCAAACGTGTTCTACGCTGCGGGACCTTTCGCGCCTGTCCGCACCACGGCGCTGGCCGGTTCCTGTACGTTGAAAGAGAGATGCAGAGTCACGCGGCACAGGTTTCCGATCTGGAGGCGATTGGGTTTGCGCTGGCCGGCTTCACCTTCTGGGTGCTGGCCGACAGCTCTATCAAGCTGGTGGGGCAGTCCGGGTTGCCGCCGTACGAGATGGTGGCCTTTCTGGGCCTGTTCATGGCCATGTTTCTGGCCCTGTATGCGGTGGTGCGCGGCCAGGCGCATCGGCTGCGGCCGCACCGCCTGAGCCGCCAGGTGGCGCGGGCCTGCCTGGATATGGCGAACAACGTCTGCGTGGTCATTGCGCTGCGGCATCTCACGCTCACGCTGTTCTACATCCTCGTCTTTATGGCGCCGATGGTCATTGCGCTGCTGTCGGCCTTGTTCCTGCGCGAGGGGCTGCCGTGGAAGAAGCTCGCGGCCATCGTGGCCGGATTTGCGGGCGTGGTGATTGCGGTGCATCCGTGGAGCGGCGCCCGCGAAGGCGACTGGGTCGGCATCGGCGCATGCATGGTGTGTGTCGCGTGCTTCTCTGTGAACATGGTGTGGTCGCGCGTGCTAACGCGGACTGAGCCGCCGGAGAGCCTGGCATTCTTCTCCGGCCTGGTGACGGCCGTGGTGGGGTTTGCGCTCATGCTCACGGTGCATGCCGAGCCGCTGACCGCGCGGTTGACGGCGGGACTGTTCGCCATGGGCCTGTTCTGCGCGCTCGGCACGCTGTGCTTTTACATCGCGGTCAAGCACACCTCCGCGGCAAACGTATCGCAGTACCACTACACGCAGCTGGTGACCGGCACGCTGATCTCGTATCTGGTGTGGCACGACATGCCGGGGCTATACGTGCTGATGGGCGGGTCGCTGATTCTTGCGTCCGGCCTTTACATTGCCCTGGCCGCGCGCGAAGTGGTGCCGCTGACCGAGGGCAGTTGAGAGCGGCGGATTCGCAAGTCAGCGAGTCGGCGGATTACCGTCGCAAGCGCCGTGCGATTACCAGCCCACCTGGCGCATTCGCTCCAGGATAATCTCGCTGTAGCGATTCATGCGATCAGGCCGGCGCCTGCGCGGGGCCGGAAGAATGGCGGCAAGTCGTGCTGCCTGCTCGCGACCCACATTTCGCGCGGCGGTTCCGTCGTAGGCGCGGCACGCTGCCTCTGCGCCGTACACGCCGGGTCCCCACTCCACCACGTTGAGATACAGCTCCAGGATGCGCCGTTTGCCAAGAATGAGCTCGGCCATCGGCACCAGCGTGAACTCCGCGCCCTTGCGCAGAAACGAGCGGCCTGTTCCGAAGAACAGGTTCTTGACCAGCTGTTGCGTCAGGGTCGAGGCTCCGCGGATGCGGCCGCCCTCCAGGTCGCCTTCGGCGGCAATCTGCATCTGTTGCCAATCGAACCCATGGTGCTGGTAGAAGCGCGCATCTTCTGCGGAGATGACCGCGTGCTGCAGATTAGGCGAGATCTGGCTGAGCGGAACAAAAGCGTACCGCTTGCGATACGGCGCGCTCTGAAACCAGGACTGCACGCGGCGTTCCATCTGTACCGCCGTTGTCGGCGGATCGATCCATCGCGCGGCCACCAGGCTGAGCACGGCAAGCAGCCATGCAGACGCCACGCCAACGGCAAACCACAGGGCGATGGCGCGCAGAGAAATCCTGCGGCGCCGGGCAGGGACATGCGTATCTTGCGTTTCCGTCACACTCCAGAATAATCGCCGAGGCCGCATCGCGCTCGCCACCGGCAGGAGGATCTGCTTTAGTAGCTATCGGCACGAATCTCTGCGCATTGCTGCCACAGAATCGAGTATGCTTCGCGAACGCCTGCAGGCGACTCCGGTGGCGCGGCGTGCATGTCGCTCTGTGCGGATGGGTCTTCCAGCAGGATGGCCATCCGCCGCAGACCGTCTGCGATGCGGTCCTCCTGCGCTCGGCCGGGAGGGCGATGCGTAGCGAAGGCATCCTCTTTCGCGCGGTCCTGTGCCGCGACGTGAAGCATCAGGCTTCCCGCACTCGATATTGCATTCTGGATTGCTTCGCTCATCTCCATGTCTCTTTGCATATGCTGATCGAGCTCATAGGGGATTGCCTCTGCCAGGCCGCGCGTCTCCACAACGATGCTCTGAGCCTCTTCCCGCAAGGCATTGATCTGATCGGCAGGCACGTTGCCAAAACGCGGCAACACATCCGCCACCACGCGAAGCAGCCGCGCAAGGTTGCGGCGCATCTTCTCAACCGCGCGCTCAGGATGCAGCCTGTGAAAGATAGCCCACATGACCACCAACGCAAGCAGGATTCCCAGCAGTCGATCGCGCCCCAGCGTCATGATTGTGGGAGCACCGAACCCGTGCGCCAGATCAATGTGCGCGTGTTCTCCAAGTTTGCCAAGCGGAATGGCGTACTCCTGAAATACCACAAGGTAGAAAGCAAAGACGATCTGCAGGCCGATATAACCGAGGTGCGCGCTGCGTGCGATCCACGCGGCCAGAAAAGAAACACACGCCACGGAAAGCAGGAAAGGCAACAGCGTATCCGAGAACGGATAGACAAATACGATGCAGCCAATTCCGAAGATCACTCCGCCGATCAGCGCGCCCACAATGCGAAAGAGCATCTTCTGATTGGTTGTCCCGGATGTGCTTAAGCCGGCTACAAGCACCGTCAGCGTAGCGGTGGAGATTCCCGGCCACGCCAGCGCGTTATAGATGATGTAACACAGCGTTGCGCACAAGCTCAGCTTCGCGGCATAGGCCAGGTATTCGCGATTCGTCCACGCATCCGCCTTGAACAACGGCTCTTTCTTTTGTTGCGGCAAATCCACAGCCGCATACTGCCGCGTTGGCCTGCTGACCGCCGCCAGGTTATACAGCGTTTGAAAGAGGGTGCGGAAGGGCGCGTGCAGGCGCGCGATGTCTTCATCCGGGTTGGTTACTTCCTCGAATCGTCCAGTCTCAATTGCATGCAGCGTATGTGCAATCCGTGTTGCCGCAGGCTTCCAGCTCTCGTCCATTCCTTCTGAAGACTGTCTTCCAAAAGATGCAGCCTGGTCGAGCAGCCGCGCTAAAAACGGGATGACCGCGGAATGAACAGCAACTTCAGTGCCATGAGCCATGGGCTGGGACTGCACTTCCTTCAGCAGCGAAAGCATCTTGCCCTGCCCAGCGAATGCATAGCGCGAAACGGCTGCAATGGCTGGCTTGAGCTGATCGCCTGAATTCTCCATGCCGTATAGCGCGAACATCGCACGGAGAGCTTTCAGCCTTGCAGCGATCTCCAATTGCAAGGCGCGCTG
>JAJYBT010000229.1 GCA_021778875.1 Acidobacteriota bacterium
ACCGCGGTTCATGGCGTTGAGCGTGAGCCCGATTGAGAAGACGCAGACCATGACGCCGATGATGACGGCAAGCTGCTGCTTCCAGGGCGTTGCGCCGACGATGAATCCGGTCTTAAGGTCCTGCGAGGTATCGCCGGCGTTGGCTGCGGCAATGCAGACGACTCCGCCAATGGTGATAGCGAGCGCGCCGAAGGCGGGAGCGGTCCAGCCCTTGACGAGGAAGATGGCGGCGGTGGCCATGAGGGTGGCGATGGTCATGCCGGAGACAGGATTGGCGGAGCTGCCGATGAGTCCGACGATGCGCGAGGAGACGGTGACGAAGAGGAATCCGAAGAGGACGACGAGCAGCGCGGCGACGAAATTGGCGAGCCAGCCCACTTGCGCGCCGGGCACTGGCTTGAATTCGAGGAAGAAGAAGATCATCAGGACCAGCAGCACGCTGCCGAGCAGGACGATGGGCATGGGGATATCGCGGTCGGTTCGCTGGCCGGTGGCGAGCGAGGCCTTTTTGCCCAGCGTGGCCAGGCCGGCCTTGAGCGCGCCAAAGATGGTGGGCATGGTTTTGAGCAGGGTGATGAGTCCTGATGCGGCGACCGCACCCGCGCCCATGGGACGGATGTAGGCGCTCCACAGATCGCCGGACGACATTTGCGAAATGGGCGCGGTGCCGGGGTAGACGGGTGTGGCAATGTGCGCGCCGAAGAAGTGAATGGCCGGCATGAGCACGAACCAACTGAAGACACCTCCGGCGAAGAGGACTCCGGAGACACGCGCCCCGATAATGTAGCCGACGCCCATGTATTCGGGTGTGGCGTCGCAGCGAAGAGACGCGCCGGGCAGCCATTTGGGCTCGTAATGCGGAGAACCGGGCCAGGCACCGAGCAGGTTCTCATTCTGGAAGAGAGTGTAGAGCGCGCCGAGGCCGAGTCCGAAGAAGACGCGGCTGGCGAAGGAGCCTCCCTTTTCGCCGGCGATCAGGACGTCGGCGCAGGCGGTGCCTTCGGGGTAGGTGAGGTTGCCGTGTTCCTCCACGATAAGCTGGCGGCGGATGGGGATCATGAAGAGGACACCGAGGCAGCCGCCCAGCATGGCGAGGATGAAGATTCGGATGTACTCGAGGTCAAAGCCGAGGAAGATGAGCGCCGGGAGGGTGAAGATGACTCCGGAGGCGATGGACTGGCCGGCGTTGCCGGTGGTCTGGACGATGTTGTTCTCAAGGATGGAGGCGCGGCCGAGCGCACGCAGCACGCTGATAGAGAGGACGGCGATGGGGATGGAGGCGGCGACTGTGAGCCCGGCGCGCAGGCCGACGTAGACGGTAACGGCTCCGAAGAGGACGGCGAAGATGCAGCCGAGCAGGACGGCGCGAACGGTGAGCTCGCGCGGCGACTCGCTGGAGGGAGTGTAGGGCTTAGACTCTTGCGAGGACGCGGGCTGGGTGGACAAGGATATGCCTCCGGTGAGCGAAAGGAGAGTGTATCAGCGGAGGTTGGGGGAGTGAAGTCCGTTGTAGAGCGCAGTCGCAGGTTGCGTGCCCTGCTGAACGCCGTCGAGGGATTTCCGTTGGACGGAATCCCAACTTAGGTCGGAATTCCGAGACTGGGCGATTTGGACGCCGCCTCGCCTGGTATCGGCGAGGCGAAGCGGTTGAGCAGGGATCTTCGATCACATTGCAGGCGACTACGAAGTCTTCACGGTTGTTGTTGTCAATTGCGTGAGCCGAGGCGGACGAGGCTCCCACGAGGGGTATGTCAACTCCGGCATGGGTTTTGCCCGGAATACTTTGCGCGCCTGCCGGGCGGTCCACCGGGCCCACTTCTTAGCCTTCTTGCGCCGTGCACTATCGGTGGAGATTCCAGTGCCTGCATACATTTGCCGGTAGAGCTTGGACAGCAGGACAAAAGCGAGTCGAGCCCGCAGTGTCGGCGTGCATGCGGACCGTTTCCAAATTGCGCTCAAGGTATAGAACTTGTCCCAGACCCGCTGCGTGCGGTCCCGTATCTCATCGGAACTCATGATGGGATGGGGAGTAAACATCTTGGGACGAATTGCGGATGGAATGAGCCAGTAGCGGGTTATCGGTATCCCTTCAACCATAGTGGGATTCTGAGACTGTGTCGTCTCCCATCGTCCGAAGTCCACGGTGCCCGGGAATGGCGTCATCATGACGAACTGGGCGAAGGTTACGCCGGCTTTGAGCGCCAGGTTAACGGTTGCGTCAAATGTGGTCGGCTGATCGGTTGGCAGGCCAAAGATGAACGAGCCCAGTACATGAATTCCGTGTTTGCGAAATGTCTGCAGCTGCTGAATCAGGCGGTCGCCGGAGAAGTTGAAGTCCTTGTAGACGGCTTTAAGTCCCTCCGGCGTCACTGCTTCTATGCCGACGAGCGCGCCTTTGATGTTGGCCCGGCGCATGGCATCAAGGTATTCGCCGTCCTCGGCGGACTCCATTGTGATCTGGGTGAAGAAGACCATGTCTTTGGGCAGCTTGGCCAACTCGGCCATCAGCGAGAAGCGTTCCTCGCGGATTTGCATTAATGATGCGAGCTTTTCGTGGTTGTTTTGCTCGCGCGCCAGGCGCAGGTCCGTGAGCGTCACGGGGTAGAAGTTATCGTCCGCAAGAGCGATAAACCGAAAGCCTTTGCGTCTGAGGTCGATGATCTCGTCAATCACCTTCTCAAATCTCCGCTGTCGAGGCTTCTGGCCGTCAGTGCGCCAGACTGAACAGAAGGAGCAATGCTTGGGGCACCCACGAATCGTCTGCACGGAGGCCCACATATATCTGTCGGACTGCATAAGGTCCCAGCGGGCCGACAGAAACTGTTCTCCGTCGATCTTTCCGCCCTCGTAGATCCGTTGTGCATTTCCGGCTGTGAGGTCTTCAAGCACCCGGCCCCAGGCCAGGTCGCCGTCACCTTTGACCACAACATCCGCCGCGCCGCGCTCGAACGGTTCCTCAGGAAAGAGGGTTGCGTGGATACCGCCGTACACGACTTTGGCGCCACGCGCATGGGCCATATTTCCTACGGCGTATCCACGGAGGGCGTTGCCCGTGTGCACGCTAATGCCTACGATATCTCCTTGCTGAATGGTGGTCTCGTCCAGCTGTTCGAGGGTTTCATCGACAAGAATGGGATCTCCCATGGATTGCGGTGTTGCGGCGGCAAGAACAAATAGCCAGCGCGGCGTAATCACCGCGGTTCCAAATGAATTGTCGCTGGGGTTTACGAGATGAACTGCCATGCGCGAGGGACTCCCTGTTTTGTGTGCTAGCTAGCCTGAGTATTTGCGACGGATACAGACGGGAGCCTCAAGATAAGGATATTCAGCGCTGCCCCTTGTCAGTGGAACCATCGACGCCTATGCCCACGCAATTGCCCGCAGGGAGGCGCTATTTAGTTCGATACAATCGCGAGCGATTGCCCTTACGGCGCGACTGAAATATCGCTGGAGAACACGCACTCAGATGTTTCGCGTCAGGTTGGATCATATTCGTGTGCGACGAGCGGTGCAAACCTCTGCGTGCCGAGGCCAGTCAGAAGGAAACTTGGGTGCACGATGGCACTGGCAGAATTTCCACAATGGCCGTATACTGCTGGCAAATGGGGCGCCGGAGTGGGCACGTCCGGCACATCTGATTTCTAAGACAAAAGGGAGCGAGGTGCGCCTTCTCCAGTCGAAGTGACTTGATGACGCTGAACCCCGAGCCTAGCCTGACGACGGCATGGCGCGCAGTGGTTCGCGTGCTTCGAAGTACCGGGGACAGTCTCGGCTGCGTCCTGTTTCCCGCTGACTGCAGAGTTTGCGGCGACCCTCTTGCCGCCTTCAGTCGCGTTCCCGTTTGCGAATCCTGCTGGAACAAACTTCCCGAACAATCTGGTCCACTGTGCGCGCGCTGCGGCGAGAGCCTGGGTGTGTCTGACGCCGGCGAGGGCGACGGAGCGTTTTGCCGTCCGTGCCGGATGGTACCGCCGGAGTTTGCGCGCGCGGTAGCTCATGGGCTGTATGCGGACACGCTGCGGACACTGCTGCATGTGCTGAAGTATGACGGCCTGGAGCCGGTGGCTCTGCGGCTGGGCGCGTTGCTGGCGAGACAGGTGGCGGCGATCGAGGAGCTTCCCGAGCGGATGGTGGTGGTTCCGGTGCCGCTATATGAGGGCAAGCGGCGCGAGCGCGGCTTTAACCAGGCGGAGCGGCTGGCGCGGGCAGTGTGCGCGGAGATGCGAAGGCTGAGGCCCGCGTGGAAGGGGGAACTTGCCCCGGGGACGTTGATGCGCCGCCGCGCAACCGAAAGCCAGGCCGGACTTACTGTGCACGAACGCCGCCGCAATTTGCGCGGCGTTTTTTCGGCTCCAAAACCGGGGCGGCTGTGCGGGCGCGATGTGCTGCTGATTGACGACGTGTACACGACGGGCGCGACGGCACGGGCGTGCAGCGCGGCGTTGAAGAAGGCAGGCGCGGCGCGGGTGTGGGTGGCCACGGTGGCGCGCGCGCAACGGCACGAGATCAGGTTTGTGCCCACCTTGCGCACGGCAGACGATTTGCCGATGCATGAGGATGTGGCGCTATGGGATGGAGGCAAGTCAGTTCAGCAAGAGGGTACGACCATTCAGTAAGAGAACGTGAAGACGGGGGAGAGAATGTCGCTCGGGAAAGCATCAGTTCATGCTCGCAAGCAGAAGTCGCTCGCCAAATGCCACACGCTCACGCACGTGGAGGTTCCGGAGCCGCGTGTGCGGTTCAACTCGGCGATGCAGACGCCGGTTCTTGTGCTGAATGCGTCGTACGAACCCATCAACATCTGCGGCGCGCGCCGGGCGCTGGTGCTGGTGCTGAAGGGCGTGGCGCGCACGGAGGAAGAGCACGGCTTGACGCTGCATGCGCAGCGCAGCCGCGTGACCATGCCCTCGGTGATCCGGCTGCTTGAGTACCGGCGAATTCCGCACCAGACGCGGGCTCTGAGCCGCAAAAACATCCTGCTGCGCGACCGCAACACCTGCCAGTACTGCGGCGTGGTGCTGCCGCCGAGCGATCTGACGCTGGACCACGTGATTCCCCGCTCCCGTGGCGGCGCATCGACGTGGGAAAACCTGGTGGCCTGCTGCCACGGCTGCAACCGGCGCAAGGCCGACCGGTTGCTCAACGAGTTGGACGACATGCAACTGAAGCGCGACCCGAAGCCGTTTTCGCTGCACACCAGCCGCCAGATCATGCGCATGCTGGGCCGTGGCGACGACCGTTGGCGCAAGTACTTGTTTTATTAGGCGCCAGGAGTCAGGGATCCGTAGGCAGGTGCCAGAAGCCAGAGCTGGGGCCGGCGCGCTGCGTCCTGCCTTCGGCTGCGAGTCCATACAATAGAACGGGATGGCATTTACAGAACAATATGACGTGGTGGTGGTCGGCGCGGGCCATGCCGGATGCGAGGCGGCGATGGCTGCGGCGCGCATGGGGCTCAAGACGGCGCTGGTCACCATGAATCTGGACCTGATTGCGCAGATGAGCTGCAATCCGGCCATTGGCGGCGTGGCCAAGGGCCACCTGGTGCGCGAGGTGGATGCGCTCGGCGGCGTGATGGGCGTGGTGGCCGATGCGGTCGGCATCCAGTTTCGCCTGCTGAACAGCTCGCGCGGACCGGCCGTATGGAGCCCGCGTGCGCAGTGCGACAAGCA
>JAJYBT010000230.1 GCA_021778875.1 Acidobacteriota bacterium
CATCTTCCGCGCCGCGGACTGGGAGTGCTACCAGCGCGTGAATCAGCGCTTCGCGAACGCGCTGCTTGAAGAGATGGAGGGTTGCGCCGAGCCGGTCGTCTTTGTGCAGGACTATCATTTTGCGCTGCTGCCCCAGATGGTGAAGGCCGCCCGTCCGGATGCCCGCGTGGCCATTTTCTGGCATATCCCGTGGCCGAATCCCGAGGCCTTCGGCATCTGCCCGTGGCAGGCCGAGCTGCTGGATGGTCTGCTGGGCGCCGACCTGATTGGCTTTCACATTCCGCTTCATTGCAACAACTTTCTTTCCACGGTGGACCGCGTCATTGAGTCGCGCACCGATCGCGAACACATGAACGTGCGCCGCCACGGGCACATTACCGCCGTGCGGCCTTACCCGGTGAGCGTGGCCTTCGAGGGGCCGGTGGGGGGCGTCAGCCTGGGCGACCAGGTCGAAGCTCTTGAACTGGCCGAGCGGGTTGCCGCGCGCGGGGAACTGATGCGTGAGTTCGGCGTGCGCGCCGAGTGCCTGGTGTTGGGCGTGGACCGGCTCGACTACACAAAAGGCATCGTCGAAAGGCTGCTGGCCATCGAGGAACTGCTGGAGAAGCATCCCTGGCAGCGCGAGCGCCTGACGATGGTGCAGATTGCCGCGCCCAGCCGCACGCGCATTCCCAGCTACATCGACCTGCGCCGCCAGGTGGAGGAGGCAGTGGAGCGCATCAACCAGCGCTATCAGACCGCGCATTGGCGCCCCATCATCCTCATCGATCGCCAGTGCAGCCATGAACAGGTGAGCCGCTGGTATCGCGTCGCGGACGTGTGCCTCGTCACCTCACTGCACGACGGCATGAACCTGGTGGCAAAGGAATATGTGGCCGCGCGCAACGATGGCGATGGCATGCTGGTGCTGAGCAAATTTACCGGCGCCGCGGTAGAGTTGCGCGATGCTCTCCTGGTGAATCCTTATGACATCGCCCAGGTTGCCGAGGCTATCCACACCGGCCTGGAAATGAACCGCGGTGAACGACGCGAGCGCATGCATCGCATGCGTCTGCAGGTCATGGAACACAATATCTACCGCTGGGCTGCAAACGTGCTGGGCGCGCTGCGCGAGCTTCGTCTGGAATCCTCCCCTGGCGTGGAGGCGTCTTCCATCGAACCGGGCACGGTGAGTGCGCAGGACTCTGCCCATCGTAAACTGGCATGAAGAACGTGATGCAATCTTCCTGGTTTCTTTCCGACCGATGCGCGCGTACAACATCCCTGGGACAATCCAACAGTGACCACTGAAGCGGCAGACAAGCTGGAGAAATTCTTTCGCGCCGTTGCCGACGCGCCGACCTCGCTGTTGCTGTTGGACTACGACGGAACACTGGCGGGGTTTCGTCTCGATCGCTTTCAATCGCGCCCGTGGGCAGGCGTGCGTGAACTGTTGACGCGCATCCAGCGCCAGGGCCGCACGCGCATCGCAGTCCTCACTGGACGCCCGCCGCAGGAGATTGCACCCATGCTCGCTCTTGAGCAGTCGCTGGAGGTGTGGGGCCTGCACGGCGCGGAGCGCCTCTATGCCGATGGCCGTCGCGAGATGGAAGAAGCTTCGCCCGCTATCCGCGCCAGGCTCGACCAACTGCGCAGGCAGCTCCGGCGCGACGCGCTGGGCGGCCTTTTTGAAGACAAGCCCAACGCGGCAGTGATGCACTGGCGTGGGCATTCGCCGCGCAAGGCCAGGCTCATTGAGCGGAGGACGCGCGAACTCTTCGAGCCTCTCGCGCAGCAGGAAGGCCTCACGCTGCTGGAGTTCGAGGCGGGCCTTGAGTTGCGCGTGGGCCGCGACAAGGGTGCCGCGGTGCGCGCCATCATGCAGGAGGCGGACCGCGGCGCGCCCGTGACCTATCTCGGCGATGACCTTACCGACGAGTCTGCATTCCTCGCCGTTAATCAGGCGAGAGGCCCGCACCTGAGCGTGCTCGTGCGCCGCCAGAGGCGCAAGACCGCAGCAGATGTGTGGCTGCGCCCGCCGGCGGAACTGCGCACCTTTCTGCGGCGATGGGCGGAGAGCAGGGAATAGGGAATAGGGATCAGTGCCCCAACTGCCTGTCTTCTCAGAAACAGTCTCAATCAAGCTTGCGACGTGCGGGAAACAGCCGGCATGCAGAGTAGCCGGGCCGTCGCTGCACTGTGAACTGTCCGCTGTGAGCTGCCTGCTGCGAGCAGAGACTACTCTCTGCCGCGCTTGCGAATCTCGATGGTCAGGCGCTTGATTTTCTGGTTGAGCGTGGAGAGCGGAATGCGGAACTGCTCGGCCGCGTCGGTCTGATTTCCGTTGCAGCGCTCGAGCTTTTCCACGATGATGCGGCGCTCGATGTCTTCGAGGATGTCAAAGAGCGAAGCGTTGGGATTGTGTTCGAGCAGCGCATCCTGGAAGCTGCGCCCGGTGATGTGGCCGGGCAAGAGGTCAGAGCCGATGACCGGCCCAGACGAGAGCACCACGCCGCGCTCGATTGAGTTCTCGAGCTCGCGCACGTTGCCGGGCCAGTCGTAGTCAATCAGCGCGCGCATGGCGTCGGCGGAGAGCTTGCGTGACGCCAGGCCGTTCTCGTTGGCGTAGAAGTCAAGGAAGTGCTGTGCAAGCAGGGGAATATCTTCGCGGCGCGCGCGCAGCGGCGGCAGGTCCACCGTGATCACGTTGAGCCGGTAGAAGAGATCCTCGCGGAAGCGGCCGTCGCGCACCGCCTGGCGCAGATCAATGTTGGTGGCGGCGATGATGCGCACGTCCACCTGAATCTCCTGGATGCCGCCCAGGTGCATGAAGCGCCGGTCCTGCAGCACGCGCAGAATCTTGGCCTGCGTGTCCATGCCCATGGTGGCGATCTCGTCCAGAAAAAGTGTGCCGCCATTGGCGACTTCGAACAGCCCCTTCTTCGAGGCCACGGCGGAAGTGAACGCGCCCTTGACGTGGCCGAAGAGCGTGGACTCCAGCAGCTCCGACGGCATGGCGCCGGTGTTGATGGGCACGAAGGGCTTGTCGCGGCGCGGCGAGTTGGCGTGAAGGGCCTTGGCGATCAGCTCCTTGCCCGTGCCGCTTTCGCCCTGAATCAGCACCGTGGAGCGGCTGGGCGCCACCTGCGCCACCAGGTCGAACACGCGCAGCATCACATCGCTCTTGCCCACGATGTTGGTGAAGTTGTAGCGCTGCTTGAGGGTGCGCTTGAGCTGCAGATTCTCTTCTTCAGCGCGATGCCGGGCAACGGCGGAGCGGATGTCGGCCATCAGCTTTTCGTTGTCCCACGGCTTCTGCACAAAGTTTTCAGCGCCGGCGCGGATGGCCTCGACCACGTTGTCCACCGTGCCGTAGGCGGTGATCATGATGACCGGCGTCTCCGGCTGGCGCTCCTTGATCTGCGGCAGCAGTTCCAGGCCGCTCTGGCCGGGCAGCGCAAGGTCCAGCAGCACCAGGTCAAAGTTCTCCAGCTCCAGAATGCGCAGCCCCTGCTCGCCGTCGCTGGCCATCGTCACCGTGTAGCCCTCCAGCGTCAGCAGCACCTCAAGCGATTCGCGGATGCCCGCTTCGTCGTCAATCACGAGGATGCTCGCGCTGGTGGAGAAGGCGGCAGTCGAAGGTACCGGGAGATTCAACGGCTGGTCGAGCTCAGGCATGTACGGAGTTCCTTAACAGGGGAAATTCAAGATGAAATGTTGTGCCGGCGCCTATGGCGCTCTCTACTGAAATCTTGCCCGCGTGCTCCTGAATGATGCCGTAGGAGACAGACAGGCCGAGGCCTGTGCCGCGCCGCTCGCCCGGCTTGGGCATCGTCTTGGTGGTGAAGAAGGGATCGTAGATGCGTTTCAGGTGTTCGGGCGCAATGCCCGCACCGGAGTCGGCCACCAGCGCCGCCACATGCCCGTTGAACTGCGTAGCCACGCGCAGTTGTCCGCCGCCGGGCATGGCGTCCTTGGCGTTCAGCAGAAGATTCAGAAAGACCTGCTGCAGCTTTCCGGGGTTGCCCTGGATGGTCGGCAGATCCTCGTCCAGATGCATATCCACCTCAATCTGCGCGGTTTTGAACTGGTGTTCCAGCAGCGAAAGCGTGTCGCGGATCACCTGGTTCAAATTCGTCTCGCGGAATTCGGTTGTTGAGGTGCGCGAGAAGTTCAGCAGTCCGTTGGCGATCTCGGATGCGCGGAAGCTCTGCTGCGTGATCTTCTCAAGCACCGGTCCCAGGCGCTGGTCGCCGCGCATCTGTTTTGAAAGCATCTGCGCGTAGCTGGAGATGACGGCCAGCGGCGTGTTGATCTCGTGCGCCACGCCGGCCGCCAGCAGGCCGATGGAGCTGAGCTTGTCCGCCTGGGCAAGCTGAGCCTCCAGCGAAACGCGCTCGGTGATGTCGTCCACCAGCACGATGCGGCCCACGGCCACAAAGTCGCGCGACATCAGCGGCGCAATGGCGATGTTGGCGGAGCGCGCTTCGCCGGCGCGCGTGGTCAGCGGGAACTTGTAGAGGTGATGCACGCCGGGCTCATTGCGCGCGCCGTCAAGCGCCTCAATGAACTCAGGCGGAAAGACGCTCTCGACGGGCTGGCCTATCGCTTCGGCGCGGCTCAGCGCATACATGGCTTCCATCTGCGCATTCCAGCTCTCGATGCGGTCGTTCAGATCGAGTGCAAGAATACCTACGTTGATGGACTCAACAATGTTCTCGTTAAATTCCTTCAGCCGCTCAAATTCGCTGATCTTGTCTTCAAGCCGCGCATAGAGGCTGGCGTTCTGCAGGGCGATGCCGATGTAGCTGGCCAGCGACTCCAGCAGCTCCACGTCCTCGCTCGACAGGAAGTCGCCGCCGATGGTGCGGCCCAGGCCGATGACGGCTATGGTGCGCGTGCCCGCGCCGTCCTGCACGCGGCAGGGCAGATAGTAGTTCAGGTCAAGCAGTGCCGCGGTGCGCTGCTGTGACTCCGGCAAATGAAGGGCCTGCTGCGCGTTCTCAAGAAAGATGTGCGAGTGGTCCGAGGCGCGGTCAAAGTCGAGGAACCCAAGATTGAGCATGCCTGGCGTCGTCTTGCCCTGCGCGCCGGCGGCCTCGGCAGGCAGCCCATGGGAGGCTGCAAGCCGCAGCCGTCCCTGGCCCTCGGCCAGAAACACGGCGACGCGCGCCACCAGCAGCGTGCTCGGTAGCCGCTCCACAATGGACTCAAGCAGCGCCTTCAGATCCGTCTCGGAGTTCAGGCCCCGGCCAAACTCCACCAGCGCCCTGCGGTAGTCATAGCGATGGCGGTCGAATGCGCGGTCAACCCATCCCTGAATCCTGCGCTTCAGCGGGTCAAAGATCGCGGCCGTCACCACAACCGCAATCGGCAGGGCCCACACCCGAATGGCCTCCGGCACGCCGCTGTGCACCAGCTCGGCAATCAGCGCGATGATGCCAAAGTAGCCGCCCAGCAGCAGGCCCGTGGCCAGGGTGTACGCCACGCCGCGCTTGAAGATCAGGTCCGTATCCATCAGCCGGTAGCGCACGATGGCCCAACTGAAGGTCAGCGGCAGAAAGACCAGCGACAGGCCGGCCAGCTTGGTCAGCGGCCCGGGCATGCGCATATCCAGCAGGAACGGAATCGCGTAGAGCAGCGTGAATGGCAGCACCGCCAGCAGAGCGCCGCGTGTGAGCCACTTCAA
>JAJYBT010000231.1 GCA_021778875.1 Acidobacteriota bacterium
CCACGCCCCAGGCAATCGAAGCGCTGGATTTCTATCGCCGCGTGGTGTGCGATTCCAGGCTGTGCCACCCGCGCTCGCGCGAACTGGACTCGACGCAATCGGGCGACCTTTTTCATGCCGGCGAGGTGGCCATGATGGCGAACTGGTTTGGCTTTGCCGCGCGCGCGGGCCGCGCCGGATCGCCGCTGGCGGGCAAGGCGGCCATCGCGCCCATTCCGACGGGCCGCGGCGCTCCTCCGGTCTCGCTTTCCGTTTTCTGGGCGCTGGCTATGGGCGCGGGCTCACGCAACAAAGAGCTTGCATGGACTTTCCTGCGCTTCATCGCCACGCCGGAAAGCGACCTGCGCATGACGGGCCACGGCACGGTGGGCGTTCGTCTTTCGACATGGCGCAACCCGCAACTGCAGGCACGAATTCCCGTCTACCGCGAGATTGAAGCGATCTCGCTGGGCGCGCGGCAGCTTCCTGCGGGCCCGCAGATGGCGGCGTTTGCAGAAGTCATGGACGCGGTGGTGACGCGCGCGCTTGGCACAAACGAAGCCACTCTCGCTATTCTTGAAGCGGCGCAATCTGCAATTGACAGCAAAGAAATGAGATTCCAATGAGCACGAAAGAGCAGCAGGCTTCAGCAAAAGCGGGCGAAGAGCGGCCATTCCGCCTCGACGGCCTTCACGCCCTTGTGACGGGAGGCGCCAGCGGCATTGGCAAGGCGACCGTGCAGGAACTGGCGCGTGCAGGCGCCTTCGTCTGGATTGCGGACATCAACATTGCCGCGGCAGAGGCGCTGGCCAGGTCCGTAAACAATGCGCGCGTACTCCATCTCGACGTAACCAGCAAGGAGTCAATCACCGCGGCCGTCGCGCATACCGGCCGGCTCGACATCCTGGTGAACAATGCGGGCATTGGGCATGTGGGTTCGATTGAAGCGACCGAGCCCGAAGACTTTGACCGGCTGATGAACGTGAATGTGCGCTCGGTGTATCTTGTGACGCGCGGATTTCTGCCGCTGCTGCTGACTGCGGGAACCACGAGCGGACGCACTGGAACGATCGTCAATATCGCCTCAGTCGCCGGGCAGGTGGGCATCAAGCAGCGCTTCGCCTACTGCACCAGCAAGGGCGCGGTGATTGCCATGACGCGCCAACTCGCCGTGGAATACCCCAAGACGCTGCGCGTGAATGCAATTTGCCCCGGCACCGTGGAGACGCCTTTTGTCGAGGGCTACCTGGAGAAGTTTCACAAGCACAACAAGGAGGAAATGCGCACCGAACTGCGCGCGCGCCAGCCTATCGGAAGGCTCGGCCAGCCTGAGGAGATCGCCTCCATGGTGCGTTATCTTGTCTCGGACGAAGCAGCCTTCATCACCGGCTCGCTCTTCAACATTGACGGCGGCTGGACAGCGGCGTAGCCGGTCCACTCTGTCTTTTGCCACGGAGGCACAATGAAACTCGTTTCCTTTTCCGCCGCGGATGGTCGCCTTCGTCCCGGCGCGCTGCTTGATGACAAATCGGTTGTGGACCTCAGCTCGTATTTCCCGGATGCCCTGGCCGTGATTGCTGCTGGACTCAAGAGTGCGCCCGCCGGCAGCGCGTTTCCTGCTGAGCAAGTGCGGCTGCATGCACCGCTGGCGAATCCGCCGCGCGTGTTCGCCATTGGACTGAACTATCGCGATCACGCTGCGGAATCAGGCATGGCGATTCCGACAACTCCAGTGGTGTTCTTCAAGCTGACAACGGCAATCATTGGTCCCGGCGAGGCGATTGTGCTGCCGAAGAATTCGACCGAGCCCGATTATGAAGCGGAATTTGCCTTTGTCATCGGCAAGGGCGGCTATCGCATCCCTGTTTCGGCATGGCGCGAGCACGTTTATGGCTACACGATGGTGAATGATGTGAGCGCGCGCGATGTGCAGTTTGCCACCTCACAGTGGTCGTTGAGCAAGAGCTTTCCGACCTTCTGCCCGCTTGGACCGGCGATTGTGACGGCAGATGAAATCGCGGACCCACACGAGCTGGCTATCGGGCTCAGCATCGACGGCGAAGTGCTGCAGGAGTCCAATACGCGCGAGCTGATTTTCAAGATACCCGAGCTGATCGAGTATCTGTCGTCCATTACGCCGCTGCTGCCGGGCGATATTGTTTCCACGGGCACGCCGTATGGCGTGGGACTGGGCCGCACGCCGAAGCGCTGGCTCAAGCCCGGCGAAACGGTTACCGTTACCGTGGAAGGACTGGGCGCTCTCACCAATCCGGTCGTGGCGGAGTAAATTCAACATTTGCAGAGCAAGAGATTCTCGCGGGAGATTTTAACTTGGCTATTGAACTGACTGGACAATCCATTCTGGGCAGCCGTCGCGGTTCGCGCAGCGGCGCAGGCTTTCAAGCACAGAACCCGCAGAGCGGCAAGGCGCTGGCGCCTGTCTACCACTCTGCCACGCCAGCCGAAGTGGACGAGGCCGTTGAGCTGGCGTCGTGGGCCTTTGCCAGCTTCTCGCAGACGAGCGGCAAGGCACGGGCGGCCTTCCTGCGCCGCGCCGCTGACGGATTCGATGCGCACAAGCAGGAGCTGGCCGAGCGCGCGCATCTGGAGACGGCGCTGCCCATGCCGCGCCTGCTGGGCGAAGTGGGCCGGACGAGTGGACAACTCAGGATGTTTGCCGGGGTAGTGGAGGAGGGCTCGTGGGTGCAGGCGCGCATCGACCCGGCGCTGCCGGAGCGGCAGCCGCTGCCGCGGCCGGATATCCGCTCCATGATGCGGCCACTGGGGGTGGTGGCGGTGTTTGGGGCGAGCAATTTCCCGTTGGCGTTTTCGGTAGCCGGGGGTGATACGGCATCGGCGCTGGCGGCGGGCTGCCCGGTGGTGGTGAAGGCGCACCCGGCGCACCCGGGGACCAGCGAGCTGGCCGGGCAGATTCTTGCAGAGGCGGTGGCTGCGGAGGGATTGCATCCCGGGGTGTTTTCGCTGGTGTTTGATGCGGGCATCGAGGCGGGTAGCGCGCTGGTGCGGCATCCGCTGATTGGGGCGGTGGCGTTTACCGGGTCGCTGCGGGCGGGGCGTGCGCTGATGAACCTGGCGGCGGCGCGGCCGGACCCGATTCCGTGCTTTACGGAAATGTCGAGCGGGAACCCGGTGTTTGTGCTGCCGGGGGCGCTGCGCAAGGGACCGGCGGCGTTGGCGGCGAGTCTGTTTGGCTCGTTCACGCTGGGCGCGGGGCAGTTTTGCACGAAGCCGGGGATTGTGCTGACGCCGGAAGCGCCGGAGGGCCAGGTTTTCTTTGACGAGCTGAAGGCGCTGGTTGAAGAATCTGCGCCGTTCACGCTGCTGACGGCGGGGATTGCGCGGGAGTATGGACGCGCCACCGGGACGCGCGCGGCGGAGATTCCAGTGGCGGCGCAGGCGGCGGCCGAGGCCGGACCGGCGTGCATGGCAGGAGCGAAGCTGTTCGCGGTTTGCCTGGATGAGTTCCTGGCGAAGCCGTCGCTGGCGGATGAGATTTTTGGGCCGAATACGCTGCTGGTGCACTGCGACAGCACACAGGATTTTGTTCGCGCGGCGGCAGCGCTGGACGGGCACCTGACGGCTACGCTGCTGGGTGATGACGATGACCTGGCCGCCAACCGCGAACTGATTCAGGCGCTGGAGCAGAAGGCGGGACGGCTGATCTTCAATGGAATGCCGACGGGCGTTGAGGTTACGCATGCGATGGTGCATGGCGGGCCGTACCCGGCGACGAGCGACGCGCGCTTCACTTCGGTGGGATCGCTGGCGATTTATCGCTTTGCGCGGCCGGTTTGTTTTCAGGGATTCCCGCAGGCGCTGTTGCCGGAGGAGCTGCGGGACGCGAACCCGCTGGGCATTCGCCGCCTGCGCGATGGGAAGATGGAAGATGTTTAGAATCTATTATTTATAGAGACAATCCGCTCGCCGGACGCCCGTAGCCCGAAATTTTCTGCAAGCTTTCTGTGGAAAACCGCAAATAATTTTTGCCGGGGGGGGAGGGGGGGCTAGCTCCGGTACGGACCGGGCGGATGTCCGACACTGCGACGGGGGCGAAGGCGTTAAAACCGTCATTATGCCCTGGAAAACCGCCCCAGGGGCTAAAGCCCTGGTTATTTCTGGCCGTTTTTTCGGCACGACTAAAGTCGTGCCCTTTCACAATACATAAATGACCATGTGTGTGGCGGACACCACTGGCTTCTAGCTACAAGCTCTCTTCTCCCTTCTCCCTTCTCCCTGGTCCCTGGTCCCTGCTCCCTGGTCCCTGCTCTCTGGTCCCTGCTCTCTGCCGGCGCCGGGGTGGTGACTGGACGGAATCCTCTCCGGACGGGGACATTCCTGGCCGATTTCTGCTGACCCAATTCCATTGTGCCGGATTGAGGGGAAATTATGTGCAAAGCCGGCGGAAGATATTTTGGGGAGCGAAGGGGGGTGGATTCCCACATCTCAAACGCGAGATGTGGGGCACCCATTTTCTGTGGCTGATTTGCTTCTCTGTGCTGGATTTTCGGCATAGGGGAGCGACACCGTGTTACAGGAAGTACTCGAAGTCGGTTTCGACCTTGATGTGACGGTGGAGTTTGAAGATGTGGCCGGACTTCTGGGCCGGGTTCAGCTCGACGTAGTTGCGCGGCCCGTGCCAAAGGTAGCGATCGCCGTTGAGCAGGTCTTCCGCTTCGAAGCCGCGGTCGTGCGGAATGCCTAGTTCCTCGAGCGGCAGCGTGACGAAGCCGGACTGCGTGTGATGCGGGTCGAGGTTGACGACGGCGAGGATCAGGTTGGAGCGGTCTTCCGATTCCCTGGTGTAGCAGATGAGCTGGTCATTCTCAGTGAAATGGAACTTGAGGGACCAGTCGCTCTGCATTGCGGCGTTGGCGTTGCGGATGGCGTTGACGCGCGCGATGAGCGGGCGGAGGCTATCGGGGCGGTCGAGATCCCAGTGGCGGATTTCGTATTTTTCCGAGTCGAGGTATTCCTCGCTGCCGTGGCGGATGGGGCGGTGGTCCATGAGCTCGAAGGCGGGGCCATAGATGCCGTAGTTTGCGCCGAGCGTGGCGGCGAGCAGCAGGCGGATGGAAAAGGCCGCGCGGCCGCCGATTTGAAGAAATTCGGTGAGGATGTCCGGCGTGTTGGTCCACTGGTTGGGGCGGAAGAATTCGCGCACGGGCGTCTGCGCCAGCTCGGTGAGGTAGGCAGTGAGTTCCGCTTTGGCGTTGCGCCAGGGGAAGTAAGTGTAGGACTGGCTGAAACCGATCTTGGCGAGCCGGTACATGACTTTGGGTCGCGTGAAGGCCTCGGAGAGGAAGAGCGCCTGCGGATGGTCGCGCTTGATTTCAGCGATGCACCACTCCCAGAAGGGAAAGGCCTTGGTGTGTGGATTGTCGACGCGGAAGATGGAGACGCCCTGCTCGATCCAGTAGAGGAAGACGCTCTTCAGCTCCTGCCACATGCCGGGCCAGTCTTCGCTCTCGAAGTCGAAGGGGTAGATGTCCTGGTATTTCTTGGGCGGGTTCTCAGCGTATTGAATGGTGCCGTCAGGGCGCTTGCGGAACCAGTTTTCATGCTCGCGCACGTAGGGATGATCGGGCGCGGCCTGGAAGGCGATGTCCAGTGCGACGGAGAGGCCGAGTTCGCCTGCCTTGGCGACGAAGCGGCGGAAGTCC
>JAJYBT010000232.1 GCA_021778875.1 Acidobacteriota bacterium
GCGTCCGCGCCCTGGAAGAGGCCCTGAATGGCGATCGCAAGATCTTTCTGGCGACCCAGCATGACGCCTCCATTGACGAGCCTAAAGCCAAGGAAATCTATCAGGTAGGCTGCATCTGCAACATTGTGCAGAGTGTCAAGATGCCCGACGGCAACATCAAAGTTCTGGTGGAGGGCGTGGAGCGCGCCAAGTCCACCGAGGTGACGGATCGCGACGGCTTTTTTGTGGCCACGGTGCGCACCGGCAAGGCTGAGTTTGAGATGTCGCCGCCCGTGGACCTGCTGATGCAGCGCGTCACCGGCCTGTTTGAGCAGTACATCAAGCTGCAGCAGTCCCTGAACTACGAGACCATCATCGCCTCGGCCCGCATGGACGAGCCGGCCAAGCTGTCCGACACGATTGCCGCCAATCTGCAACTGGGGATTGAAGAAAAGCAGGAGCTGCTGGCGATTTTTGACCCCGCCACGCGGCTGGCGCGCATCGCCGACGTGCTGGATGTCGAAATTGAAAAGCTGGACCTGGATCGCAACATCCAATCCCGCGTAAAGCGGCAGATGGAGCGCGCGCAGAAAGAGTACTACCTGAACGAAAAGATCAAGGCGATCCAGAAGGAACTGGGCCGCGGCGAGAAAAATGAGTTTGACGAGCTGCGCAAGAAGATCGAGTCGGCGGGCATGCCGAAGGACGTGCTGGACAAGGCGATTCAGGAGCTGAAGAAGCTGGAGGCGATGCCGCCCATGTCGGCCGAGTCAACTGTGAGCCGGAACTATATTGACTGGCTGCTGGCCGTGCCATGGAAGAAGCGCTCCAAGGAAACGCGCTCCATCGACTACGCGGAAAAGGTGCTGAACGAGGACCACTATGGCCTCGAGAAGATCAAGGAGCGGATTCTGGAGTTTCTGGCAGTGCGCCAGCTGGTAAAGAATCCGAAGGGCTCGATTCTGTGCTTTGTAGGGCCTCCCGGCGTGGGCAAAACGAGCCTGGGCATGTCTATCGCCAAGGCGACGGGGCGAAAGTTTGTGCGGCTGTCGCTGGGCGGCGTGCGGGACGAGGCGGAGATTCGCGGACACCGGCGGACGTATATCGGAGCGATGCCGGGGCAGATTATCCAGCACATGAAGCGGGCGGCCACGAAGAATCCCGTGTTCCTGCTGGACGAGGTGGACAAGATGGCGTCGGACTTCCGTGGCGACCCGGCCTCGGCCCTGCTTGAAGTCCTCGATCCGGAGCAGAACACGACTTTCCAGGACCACTATCTTGACGTGGACTATGACCTTTCACAGGTGCTGTTTGTGGCGACGGCGAACGTGATGCATACCATTCCGGCAGCGCTGCAGGACCGTATGGAAGTGCTGCGGCTGCAAGGTTATACGGAGCAGGAAAAGCTGGAGATCGCGCGCCAGTACCTGGTGAAGAAGCAACGCGAGCAGACGGGGCTGAGCGAGAAGAACATCGTCTTCCAGGACGATGCGATTTTAGAGATAATCCGCTATTACACGCGCGAGGCGGGCGTGCGCAACCTGGAGCGCGAGATTGGCAATGTGTGCCGCAAGGTGGCCCGCCGCGTGGTGAAGAAAGGCGCAAAGCACAAGGAAGAGATCACGGCGGCCAATATCAACGAGTTTCTGGGCGTGGCGCGGTTCCGCGACTCTGAGGTGCACGAGAAGAGCGAAGTCGGCCTGGTGACCGGGCTGGCGTGGACTGAGGTGGGCGGCAGCATTTTGACCACTGAAGTGCAGGTCCTGGACGGCAAGGGCAAGCTGACCATCACCGGGCAACTGGGCGACGTGATGCAGGAGTCGGCGCAGGCCGCGCTCAGCTACATTCGCGGCAAGGCGCAGTCGCTCGGCCTCAGCCGCGAGTTCTATCGCAACGTGGACCTGCACCTGCACGTGCCGGAGGGCGCAATTCCCAAGGATGGGCCGTCGGCGGGCATTACGATTGCCACGGCGCTGGCCAGTGCGCTGGCAAAGATTCCCGTGCGGCGCGACATCGCGATGACAGGCGAAATCACGCTGCGCGGCAAGGTGTTGGCCATCGGCGGGCTGAAAGAGAAGCTGCTGGCGGCGCTGCGGGCGGGCATCTTTGAGGCGATCCTGCCGCGCGCCAACGAGAAGGACATTGCGGAACTGCCGGACAACATCAAGAACTCCATGAAGCTGCGCTTTGTGGACACGATGGACGAGGTGCTGGCGCTGGCTCTGGAAAGCCCGCTTCCCTCGCCTGTGCCACCGGAGACGGACGTGCTGGCCGCCGTCCCGCCTGCGGAGATGACCACGAACCTGCCTGCCCGGCAATAAGACAACGCTGAGAGTCTCACCCCAACAGCCGAACGTGAGACTCTCGGCAAGCTAAAATGTCAGTCATCATGCCATCTGTATCGCGCCGGCAACTTGATTGGCTTATATTGGTGTGCGCCGACAGTGGCGTTCCCATGACGCTGGCGTGGGAAAGGCATGCTGGCCAAGTCGCTGTTAGAAACGCAATCGTTATAGCGATTCTTGTGCTCGCAGTAATGAACGGCTTCTTCCTATTGACCTTTCATCGCCGCAACACAAGCCTGTCCCTTCCAACATCAAGAGCCTTCATCTTTGCCGCAACTGGGCTCGCGCTAGTCTCGGTCATTGCGAGCGCAATGGCAGTGAACCACATATCAGCCCAAGACGACGAACTACGCTTGGCAATGTCCGACACCCCGCTCGAAAAGATCCAGCCAGAGCGAGTGAGACTGGTTGTTGAACTGATTAGACGCAGGGCAGCCAATAGCAAGGAAAACGATCAGATCCTCGCGGAGGCACGTAAGAACCCTATCTCACCACCGCTTTACTCGCCTGCGTCGTTTGCAAACATTGAGATGGTTCTCAGCACTGTTGCCAAGGTCAAGAAATATGCCAATGCTGATCTTGATTACAGCGCAAGACAGCAGCAGGCGATGGCAGATTTTCGCGCCAAGATGGCGAATACCGATGCAGAGTATCTGAAATCGTGGGACTCCGCCGAAGAGGAACAGGAGGCTATCGAGGCCAAGACAATCCAAACAGAAAGACAATGGCTCGCGAGCATTTTGTCGCTCTATGATCTGGCTGCCAGGCACATCAAATCGATCAAGTTGCATCAGGACTATGTTGAGTTCACCGAGCCTGGCGTCGGGTCGGAGTTTGAGAATCAGGAACAAATCAGCAAAGGTCTCCAAAACAAACTCATGAACCTTGAAAATGAACTTACAGTACGGCAGACCGAAGCCCGGAAGCGTGTTGGATTCTAGATCGGGGAAGGACTGTCAAGGCTTGACCGGACGTATATTCGTTCTTCGCTGAATACACTCCTGTATCCTTGAACCAGATGGTTTGCCCGCACGCGCGCCGACTCGCTAACCTGCTGACTCGCTATCCTCAACATTTCATGCGCTATACGACACAATTTCTGCTTTCAGCCCTGGCGGCGGCGCAGTTCCCTGCACCGGGCGTGCCGGAGATTGCGTTCCTCGGCCGCTCCAACGTCGGCAAGTCCAGCCTGCTGAACGCGCTGGTGGGCGAGAAGGCGGCCAAAGTCTCGCAGACGCCGGGGCGCACGCGGGCGATTAATTTCTTCGCTCTTCTGGATCAAGGCCAGCGGCACAAGCTGGTGTTTGCCGACTTGCCGGGCTACGGCTACGCCAAGATTTCGAAATCCATCTCGGCGGGCTGGCCGGCGTTTATTGAGCCGTATCTGGCGGAGCGCGAGACGCTTGGCCTGTGCATCTGCCTCGTGGACTCGAATGTGCCACCGCAGCGGGGCGACCGCCAGCTGATCGACTGGCTGCGGCACGCCGGGCGCGAGTTTGCCGTGGTGGCCACCAAAATTGACCGCCTGAGCGGCAACGAACGCACCCGCAACCTGCTGGCGCTGAAGAAGGGCCTGGAACTGGACGATCTGCTGCCGGTTTCGTCCAAGACCAGCTATGGCGTGAAGGAACTCTGGGCGCGGATTGAAGCCACAGAAAACAAGTAACCTGCCAGCGCCTTTTCACACCACGCGGGCGGGCGGCGAAAACAGGTGCAGGTGGGACGTACCGCCGCTGGTGATTTGCATTTCCACAGGCACGGCGATTGCGCCATTGGCAACCCGCTCACGCACCTGCTGGAGCAGGATTGCCGCTAGCGCCTCATCACAGCGCAGCAGGCGCACGCCCTGCGCCAGTCTTCCCAGATAGCGGGGCGCGAGGCGCAGCCAGCGCCGGGCAACGCCCTGCTCCGGCGCAAGGCAGCCGAGGGCAAGAGCATCCAGGCGGGGCAGCCAGAGGGCGGGCGAGGCGGCAACGCGCCAGGCGACCAGAGCTTGGCCTGCGCCCGTGGGGTTGGGCTGCGCGACGCGCGCACCCTGGCGCAGAAATGCGGCTCCCGCGGGGTTGTCCGTCGCGCCCGGCGCAATGAAGTCGGGCTGGACGCCGCGCTCAAGCATTTCCTCCGCGACGGCGTCGGGAGAGGCAGCCACGCAGACGGCCACGGTTGCGCGCTTGCGGATTTCATTCTTCAGGATGCGGAGGGCTTCGTCGAGCGAGGTTACGAGGAAGTCGGCCACTCCGTCGCGGATGGCCAGCTTTGGCGCGGCGAGGTCTGCGGTCGCGGCCAGCGAGGCTGCTCCGGCAATGTTGCAGGCGACAACCAGCGCGCGGGCCGGCTCGTCGAGTTCGCCGGCATAGAGGAGTTTGCCGCCGAGCGTGGGCTCCTCACGCGGCTCGCTCCGGGGCGCGGCGTGCATGAGGCCCGCGTGCGCTCGTTCCGCCTGAGAGATGAAGTTGAACGCTGCTGAGGGTATGCGATCGAGCGGCAAGGAAAGTTCGTCTCCACGATGCGGTGAGCTGCCCGCGTTGCGCTGCGCTACTGCTGCTCGCGCCAGTTGCGCCGGCGGACGAAAAGGTCCAACTCGCCGGGTTTGGCTGTTACTGTGAGCTTGGCGGCGACCTGGGGTTTGACGCAATCGTTCGGCATGACAACGCCCTCCGACAGGATGGCAGAAATCGAGTACCAGTGCTCGGCTGAGGTATCTCTCTCTTTGGCCGCGTCGCAGTTGACGTAATACTCAGTGGAGTTGTCGTAGGTGACATGCACCGTAATTTCCGTGGAGCCTGGGGGCACTGTAATGCTGGTCGAGCCGTCGTCTTTCTGTTTGACCCATTGATTGTCAGAGGACTGCTGCCGGTCGAGGCGGATCTGGACGTTGGAGGGTTTGATCACGTCCCCCGTCTTGCCGTCGAAGACGCGTATCGTGATGGCTTTGCCGGTTTGCGCCTGCAGGGAGCCGCTGAGCGCGGCCAACAACATCACCAGGGGGAGTGCGCGAAGAGACTGTCTAACCATAATGACCTCTGTGTTTACCAGGCGGAGTAGGGTTGCCCATCGGAGCCGGTATCATCCGAGCCGGAATGAATGTCGGCGATGCCGGGCTCAGTCTGGTCAAGAGAATACAACGCATCGCTGGTATCGGTCACCCAGGTATCCTTGCTCCTGGTCATGGGATCTTCAGGAATACTGCGCAGATACCCCTCCTGCACGAGGTCGTCGAGCGACTGGGGAGCTTTCTGCTTGTCCATGGTGTAGGAATCGATGGCGGCGCGCAGGACGTGCAGGTCTTCCTTGAGCACGGCCTCGCGGGCCGACTTGATGGCTCCG
>JAJYBT010000233.1 GCA_021778875.1 Acidobacteriota bacterium
ACACGCAGTGGTTCAACCTGCTGGCTGCTCCGGCGGCGGTTGTTCCGGTGGGGCGGAGCGCGGATGGACTGCCGATTGGGGTACAGGTGGCGGGGCGTCCGTATGAAGATGAGACAGTTTTAGCGGTTGCTGCGACCATCGAGGAGGAGTTTGGGTATGTGGCGCCTCCGCTGGCGGTGGAGCGCTAATCCATTGTGAAATCGCTGTTTAGGACGCAGACGCCGGGCTTGCGCGCGGCTGGCCGCCCGTCAATTGTGATAAATTTCACTGCCAAATCTGTGACTTTCGCGCAAATCCGGCATCTCAAGGTACGGCGGTCCCCTCGCTTTGAAGTATTTTTCGGGTCCCTGTTGATCGCGTTCGCTTGGGCATTTTTCCCTCTACAGAAGATCCGAGAAAGCTGTAGCGCGCCAACTTCTATCCTTTCGAAGCTGGCATCAACGATGGCGCAAGGAACAGAAAGAGGGCAAAATCCATGAGCGTTGTTCGTGTGGTTTTGAATTTCCTTTATGAAGTTTTTCTTGGCTGCAGTCACCAACATCTGACACGTCCATTCACGCTGCAGAATGAGACCTACATGGTCTGCCTGGACTGCGGGAAGCAAATTTACTACTCCTTTGACACAATGCATACTGTGTCAGCGCGTGATGTGCGCCGCATGCATGCGGCCAATGCAGGTGAAGTGCGCGTGATGCCTGCGTCAGTGGGCGCGCCGCGTCTTGTGCCCACGCAGGCCCGAAAGACTGACGCTGCATAGTTTTCGCGCCGGCAATCGAGTGCGCTGGGAGCAGAGGAATGCTGCCCGTGTATTTATGCGATCAATCGGCAGGATGCGTGGCTTCGTATAATTGGGAAGTACTCCGAATTCTTCTGAATGGTTTCGTGTTTTGATTGTAGAAATCTCCGGCCTTACAAAAATTTTCCGCGACAAACAGCAGAGCGTAACCGCCGTGGACGGCATCGACCTGACGGTGCAGCCGGGCGAGCTGTTTGGACTGCTGGGTCCGAACGGCGCGGGCAAGACGACGACTATCGGCATCTGTACGACGCGCACGCTGCCAACGAGCGGAAAGGTGCGGATCGCGGGCGTGGACGTGGTGGCGCATCCGGCGACGGCGCGGCGAAGCATCGGCGTGGTGCCGCAGTACAACACGCTGGACCGGTCGCTGACGATTTTCGAGAATCTCTACTTCCATTGCAAGTACTTCGGATTCAGCGGGACGGAGGCGCGGGACCGCTCGAATGAGCTGCTGAAGCAGTTTCTGCTGCTGGAGCGGGCGAAGAGCTATCCGTCGCAGCTTTCGGGCGGGTTGCAGCAGCGGGTGCAGATTGCGCGGGCGATTGCGCATCGGCCATCGGTACTGTTTCTGGATGAGCCGAGCGCGGGGCTTGATCCGCAGAGCCGTATTGCGATGTGGGACGCTGTGCGGGCGCTGCGCGCGGAAGGCATCACGGTAGTGCTGACGACGCACTATATGGAAGAAGCCGATGAGCTTTGCGAGCGCGTGGCGATTATTGATCACGGCAAGGTGCTGGCGCTGGATTCGCCTGAGCGGCTGAAGACGACGCTGGGGGCGAACACGCGCATTGAGCTGGCGTTGCGCTCGGAAGAAACGTCGCACGCGCTGGCGGAGAAACTGCGGGGGATTCCGCAGGTGCACAGCGTGGAGGCGATGGCGGGCGGACTGCGGGTGATGGTTCCAAAGCTGGACGGATTGCTGCCGGAGCTGATGCAGGCGACGCACAGTTATGGCGTGCGGGACATCTCGATCAACGAGCCCAGCCTGGAGACGGTGTTCATTGAGCTGACGGGGAGGGACCTGCGTGAGTAGCCAGGCCGTGGTGGAACAGCCTATTGTGCGGCAGCCGGTGCGTGTGTCCTATGCGAGCGCGTTTGTTGGATTGATGCTGCGCGACCTGCGCGTGTTGCGGCGTGAGCTGGGGCCGTTTGTGGTGCGCATTGTGATGCAGCCGCTGCTGTTTCTTTTTGTGTTTACTTTTCTGCTGCCGCGCATTGGACAGGCGCAGGATGTTGGCGGGGCGAACTTTGCCACGGTGCTGCTGCCGGGGCTGATGGCGGTGGCAATCATGTTCAGCGGCATTGCTTCGGTGGCGCTGCCGCTTTCGCAGGAGTTTGGCGTTACGCGCGAGATTGATGACCGGGTGATGTGTCCGCTGCCGGTTGCAGCGGTGGCAGCGGAGAAGGTGGTCTTCAGCGCGATCCAGAGCATTCTGGCGGCGCTGCTGGTATTTCCGCTGGCGGTGTGGGTTCCGGCAACGCCGGTGTATGCGCACGTGGCGAGCTGGCCAATGCTGATTGCATCGTTGATTCTGTCGAGCCTGGTGGCGGGTGCGCTGGGGCTGGCGATTGGTGCGAACGTGAAGCCGCAGCAGATCGGGCTGGTGTTCTCGATTGTGGTGGTGCCGATTACGTTTCTGGGTTGCGTCTACTACCCATGGGAGGCGCTGCACCAGGTGCGCTGGCTGCAGATCGGGGTGTTGCTGAATCCGATTGTGTACATGAGCGAGGGGCTGCGGGCGGCGCTGACGCCGGGAGTTCCGCATATGCCGTCGCTGCTGATTCTGCTGGCGCTGCTCGTTTCGCTGGCGGTACTGGGCTGGATTGGACTGCGAGGATTTCTGGGTAAGGTGATCTCGTAGGTGACTTCACAGGTGATGCCACTGCTGTTTTTCTTCTGTCGGCATCCGAATAAACAGGATTAAGATTGAAGACCGCGGGAGCAGAGGGCCGTGTGTTTGGGCCGCTGTTCCTGACTTTCGCATGAAGAGACTTCTCCATCGGCGGACCGCGCTGCGGAAATTCCTGAGTTACCGCAGCCATTTTGACGTCCATCCGGCGTCGTCGCTCCCTGAAGGTCGCTGCAACTTGAATGCAGTGCCTTCGGGACATAGCTCCTCAAGAATTGCGCTGGCGATTCCCGCGCTGCTCGTACTTGTAACGGGCTGCGGCGTGGGGCAGTTTGGCGCAACGAGCGCGAGCGGCGCGTTCACGATTACCGCGCCGAGTTCCTCGGTGAGTTCCAATGGGCAGATCAGATTCGGGGCGCGAACCGCTTCGGGCGGGCCCGCGGACGTGGTGTGGTCGGTGACAGGGGGCGAAAATGCGCCTTCACTGGGGGAAGGGCGCATTAGCGCGGCAGGAGTCTATACGCCGCCGTCGGCGCTTTCGCAGGGCGCGGTGCGCATTGAGATTGCGGCGCATTTGAAGGGCGATCCGGCGGAAGCAGCGAGCACAGAGGTGCGCGTGACGCCGGGCTTTGTGCAGGCGTTGCTGCCGGAAAATGCGGCGCTGACGGGACGGTCGTCGCTGGAGGCGACGGCGGAGATTGCCGAAGTGAATGCGGGCAGCGTGTACTGGTCCGTGACCGGCGATGCGCGGCTGAGCGGCGACATGGGAACACTGAGCAACGCGAGCTGTCAGCGCAGTCTGGACCAGTACACGCAATGCAAGGTGACGTACACGGCTCCGGCAACGGCGATGCGGGGGACAATCTATCTGCATGCGACGGTGGACGGGACAGCCACGACGGCTCCGCTGAAGATTGCGCTGAATGACGGCGTGAACAGCACTCCGGTGACGAACCAGGCGGCGCAGACGGGGGCCATCGAGTTGGGGTCGTCCGGCGGCAACGACAATGATTTTGACACTTACCAGGGCGCGAATGGCGAGCAGTACGTGGCTGATTGCTGCGGCGGAACGCTGGGCGCGCTGGTGCAGGACAGCGGCGGGAGCCAGTACATCCTGAGCAACAACCACGTGCTGGCGGAGTCGGACCAAGGCAAGGTGGGCGACACGATCGACCAGCCGGGGATGATTGACGACGGGTGCGTTCCGCTGAGTCATGCGGGATCAACGCTGCGGCCGGTGGGAACGCTGAAGTATGTGGTCCCGCTGGCATCAAAGACGACGGATGTGGATGCCGCGCTGGCTGCGGTGAGCCCGGGGGCGGTGGATCCGGCGGGAAAGATTCTGCAACTGGCGAGCCCGGTGCATCCGGCGGAGACGGACAGTCGGCTGGGCGCGGCGGCTCCGGTGGCCGGCAATGGCGAAGCGCTGACGGCAAGCAGTTTGAACGGGCTGCGGTTGGCGAAGAGCGGGCGCACGACCGGGCTGACCTGCTCGACCGTTGCGGCGGTCGACCTGAGTGTAAAGGTGGACTACTACAAGGACTGCGCGGAGACGCAGCCGTATTACACGAAGACCTTTACAGGGCAGATTGGCATTGCGGGCGATCACTTTTCTGACAGCGGCGACTCGGGCGCGCTGGTGGTAGACGCATCGAACGCCGAGCCGGTGGGGCTGTTTTTTGCGGGAGGAAGCGACGGGCGCGGGTACGGGCTGAGCATTGCGAATCCGATTGGCGAGGTGCTGCATGAGTTAGGTGCGCAGGCCGGAAGTAGCCTGAGTATTGTGGGCACGACGACGACACATCCGGTGGCGTGCGTGCAGTATGACTCGAAGACCGGGCCAATCGTGGCTCCCGTCTCAACCGCGTTACGGAAGCGCGCGAACTTTGTGGCGCAGACTGCGGGCGCGGCGCTAGTGAATGCGGAACGTGGGGTTCTGGGCGTGCGAGGTGGTGGCAGCCTGGATGATCCCGGCGCGCCGTCAGTTGTGGTGTATGTGAGCAGCTTGCAAGCCGCGGCCAAGGTTTCGGCGACGGTGAACGGCATGCGGACGATGGTAATTGTCACCGATATGGCCGCACTGGCACGCAATGATGCGCCCAAAACTCCGATGGAGATGCCGGGGCTAAATTTGACAGCGGACGCATTGGCAAGCGCGGAGAAAGTGGTGAGTGCGAACGCTCCGCGCCTGATGACTGACCCAGCGATTTTCGGAGTGGGAGTGGGTCAGAGCCTAGACAATCCGGCTGACCCGGCACTGCTGGTGCTGGTGGATCCGGATGCGGCTCCCCGAGCCATGCCCGTAACAATTGACGGGATGCGGGTGCGCTACATGAGGCTGCACCGCTTCCACGTGACGAAGTCGAAGTATGCCGGCGTGAATCCCGCACCGAGCTGCGCGATCAAGAAGATGCTGGTGCCTGTATCAGGCGAGGGGCGTCTGAACCGCTGACGGGGAAGAAGACCGAGAACACGGTTCCGGAGGGGTCGTCGCCAATGCGATTGCGGCTGCGTACCCGAATGACGCCCTGGTGCTTGCCGACAATCTCCGCGCTGACCCAAAGGCCGAGGCCGGTGCCGGTAGACTCCTTGGTGGTGAAGAAGGGCTCGAAGATGTGGCGCTGCGTTTCCCTGCTCATGCCGATGCCGGTATCGGCGACGGTCACGCGCACGCCTTTTTGATCTGGATCGAGGGGCGAGTGGGCATAGCGAACACGCAAGAGGAGCCGACCGCCGAGGGGCGTCATGGCATCGATAGCGTTGCCGATGAGGTTGGCGAAGAGCTGGCGTAGTTCGCCAGCGAAGCAATAAAGCTGGACATCGTGGGCGTAGCGGCGGCTGACTTCGACCTGCATGGCGGTGATGCGGCCGTGGTGCAGCGCAAGAACGGACTCCACAAGCTCGCTGACATTGGAAATGACAGGCAGCGTGGACTGGCGGTAGAAGCGGAGTGTCTGCTGCGTGATCTCTGAGACGCGGGCGAGCTCATGGCTGGCG
>JAJYBT010000234.1 GCA_021778875.1 Acidobacteriota bacterium
GGATTCCTGTATCACTTCATCGACCTGGAGAGTGGCGAGCGGCTATTCGGCAGCGAGCTTTCGTCGATTGATACGTCGTTGCTGCTGTGCGGCGTGCTGTTGTGCCGGCAATACTTTGCGGGCAATTCGCGAATTGAGGCGCTGGCGACGACCTTTTACCGACGAATCGACTGGCAGTGGATGATGAATGGTGGCAAGGCTCTAGCTATGGGATGGCTGCCGGACCAAGGTTTTCTGAGCCATCGCTGGGACATTTATGCCGAGCTGCTGCTGATGTACCTGATGGCGATTGGTTCGCCGACACATCCGATCCCGGCGCAGACATGGAATGACCTGGAACGCCCGGTGATCGAGTATGGCGGCATCCAGTACATCAGCGGGGTGGCGCCTCTGTTCATTCACCAATACGCGCATGCGTGGTGCGACTTTCGCAATAAGCGGGACCTGCACACAAATTATTTTACGAACTCGATTGCGGCGACGCGCTGCCACCAGTTGTGGTGCCTGGTGCTGGGGCGAAAATTTCACTGGATTGATCAGGACATGTGGGGGATTTCTGCGTCTGACTCTAAGGATGGCTACCGCGTATGGGGCGGACCGCCATCGATGGGACCACTGGACGGGACACTGGTGCCGTGTGCGGCTGCCGGGTCACTGCCGTTTCTTCCTGCAGAGTGCTCGCACGTACTGCTCAGCATGAAGAGAAAGTTTGGAGACAAGGTGTACCAGAGGTACGGGTTTGTGGATGCATTCAATCCCAAGACGAAGTGGTTTGCCGGGCAGGCCCTGGGAATTGACCAGGGTATCAGTGTGTTGATGGCAGAGAACGTTAGGACGGGTTTCGTGTGGGAGTACTTTATGAGGAACACTGAAGTTACGCATGCGATGGATCTGGTGCAATTTCACCCCGATCTGGATGCGAACCGACAGGTTTTGTAACGGGGCTTTGAGGCGGACTTGGCGAAGATGTGTAACCATGCTGGGTGCCGCAGAATCAGATACCGGCAGACGTGGTGGTACGCGAACTTGGTTAGGAAGCGGGTTGAGAGTTTGGGGGCTGCTGCATGAATAATTCGAGGCCAGGGTACCTGTGGCTTGATCAAGATGGCAATGCTTTCGGTGCACCGGGGCTGCAACCGCGCTGGACGTCCAGCGTGAAGGATACGGTAGGCACGGCGTATGCTTCGTCCAGCCGGGCATGGTTCACCGTTTCCCACGGCATTCTGAACGAGATTTATTACCCCACGATTGATCGCCCGCAGACGCGGGACATGGAGTTCCTGATCACGGACGGCGAGACGTTCTTCCATGAGGAAAAGCGGGACCTCGACCATACGTTTGCCTACATCGATCCGGATGCGCTGGGCGTGCGCATTACGTCGAGCGACCCTCAGAAGCGTTACAAGCTGACCAAAGAGATAATCAGCGATCCGCACTTCCCCGTGGTGCTGATCCACGTGCGACTGGACGGAGTGGAAGACGTGCTGCGTCGGCTGAAGGTTTATGCCCTGATGTCTCCCCATGTGGACGGCGGCGGCGCGGGTAACTCGGCGCGCGTGCTGGAGGTGGCAGGCAAGAAGACACTGCTGGCGTGGAAGGACGGATCGTCGCTGGCGATGGGCGCGGATTGTGGTTTTGGGCGCGCGAGTTGCGGATATGTGGGCGCGAGCGACGGCTGGCAGGACCTCAAACACAACTTCACCATGGACTGGCAGTTTGGCTCAGCGCTGGACGGCAATGTGGCCGTGATGGGCGAGGTCGATGCAGGCGATGTGCGCGAGTTCACGGTGGCCATTGGGTTTGGCGAGGGCCATCATGCGGCGCTCTCTGCCACGATGGGCGCTCTAGCGACTCCGTTCACGCAGCACCTGCGGCGGTTTATCGAACAGTGGCATCGAGCGGCGACTCCGCATGAGCTGGCCTCGCAATCGCAAGACGGCGGACGGCTGCTGCAGGTGAGCCACAACATTGTGCTGGCGCATGAAGACAAGACCTACGCCGGCGCGTTTATTGCGTCCGCGTCGATTCCGTGGGGTAACGCGAAGAGCGATGACGACCTGGGTGGTTATCACCTGGTGTGGACGCGGGACATGGTGCAGAGCGCGACGGCGCTGTTGGCCTGTGGACGGGTGGATACGGCGCGGCGCGCGCTGGTGTATCTGGCTTGCACGCAGAACCCGGACGGTGGATTCTCGCAGAACTTCTGGGTAAACGGAACTCCCTATTGGACAGGGATTCAGCTGGACGAGGTTGCGTTTCCGATTATCCTTGCGTGGCGCCTGTGGAAGCTGGACGGGCTGGCAAGGTTTGACGTGGTTCCGTTTGTGGAGCGCGCGGCAGCCTACCTGGTGCGGAATGCTCCGATCACACAGCAGGAGCGCTGGGAGGAGAACGCGGGTTATTCGCCCTCCACGCTGGCAGCGGTGATTTCGGCGCTGATATGCGCAGCGGAGATCATGCGCGCGCACGGCGGGCTGGAACTGGGAGCGTTCCTCGAAGAGCATGCGGACTGGATTGAGGGGCACCTGGAGGACTGGACGGTGACCAACAAAGGTGTCTTGCATCCCGAGGTGAAGCGGCACTACATGCGGATTCGTCCGCCGGAATGCGGCGAGCCGTATGCGCACGAGGGCTGCGGGCGCGAGACGGTGCATATCAACAACCGTCCGCCGGGCGAGCCGACCGAGTTTGAGGCGCGGGCGATCATCGATGCCGGATTTCTGGAGTTGGTGCGGTATGGCATACGGGCGGCCGATGATCCGCTGATCGTGGACTCACTAAAAGTGGTGGACCACGTGCTCAAGGTGGAGACGCCGAAGGGGCCGTGCTGGCGGCGCTACAACCACGATGGCTATGGACAGCAGGCTGACGGCGGGCCGTTCCAGGGATATGGCGAGGGCGGTGCGTGGCCACTGCTGCTGGGCGAACGGGCGCACTATGAACTGGCCGCCGGTCGCGACATAGGTGACCTTATTGCGACCTATGAGAAGTTTGCCTCTGCCGGCGGCATGCTGCCGGAGCAGATCTGGGACAGGCCGGATGGCTTTGGGATGGCACTCGGAGACCCAGCCGCGTCCGCAATGCCGCTGGTGTGGGCGCACGCGGAATATTTGAAACTGCTGCGCTCCGCATTTGATGGCGAAGTCTTTGACCGCATCCCACCTGTAGAGGAACGATATGCGAAAGGCCACAGGCAGACTACCATCGAAATTTTCAAGATGAGGCGTCAGATCAGAACCATGGAGGCAGGCCGGACGCTGCGGATCACAGCGCAGCAGCACTTCCGCGTGTTGTGGACGGCTGATGACTGGAAAACACAGGCGATGGTGGAGGCTTCATCGCTCGGATGCGCGGGGTCCTATGCGGATCTGCCGACGGACACGAAGCAAGCGAGTCAGCTTTCGTTTACCCTTTACTGGACAGAAGAAAATCGATGGGAGGGCCGCAATTTTGATGTGGCTCTGGAATCGCCGGGCGGCGAGTCGTAATCACACCATTAGTACAAAGCATGGTTTCCGGAACTGAAGAAAGGTTGCTTATGAGCGAATTGGATCAGTTGTCGATCAATGCACTCCGTTTTCTGGCGGTCGATGCGGTGGATAAGGCGAAGAGCGGGCATCCTGGAGCGCCGCTGGGCGATGCGCCCATCGCGTACCTGCTGTTCCACAAGTACATGCGGCACAACCCGAAAAACTCGAAGTGGTCGAATCGCGACCGCTTTGTGCTTTCGAACGGCCATGCTTCCGCGCTCTTGTACGGTGCGCTGCATCTTTCCGGCTACAACGTCACAATGGAAGATTTGAAACAGTTTCGGCAGTGGGGGTCGAATACGCCGGGGCATCCGGAGTCGGTTGATACAGATGGTGTGGAAGTGACCACCGGACCTTTGGGACAGGGGTTTGCGATGGCCGTGGGGCTCGCGATTGCGGAGAAGCATCAGGCGGCGGTTTACAACCGGCCGGGCTTCGACATTGTCGACCATTACACGTATGGGATTTGTGGTGACGGTGACCTCATGGAAGGCATTTCCCACGAAGCGGCATCGCTGGCGGGAACGCTTGGACTGGGCAAGTTGATCTTTCTTTACGACGACAACCTGATTTCGCTCGACGGGCCGACGGAGCTTTCGTTCACCGAGGATGTGATGAAGCGCTTTGAGTCATACCACTGGCATGTGCAGCGCGTAGCGGACGGCAACGATCTGGATGCGCTGTCGAACGCGATTGAGGCGGCGAAGAAGGTGACGGACAAGCCCTCGCTGATCGCCGTGCGTACGGTGATCGGCTACGGCAGCCCGCTGGCCGGCACGAACAAGGTGCACGGTGAGGCCCTGAGCCCGGACGACGCGATTAAGACGAAGGAGGCCCTGGGCTGGCCCGCGGACAAGTTCTTCTATGTGCCGGAGGAGGCGCAGAAGAACTGGTCGACGATTGTGGAACGCGGCGCAAAACAGGAGCAGGAGTGGAAGGCGGCTTTTGCCGAATATAAGGGCAAGTTCCCAGAGCTGGCTGCTGAGTTTGAGCGTGTCCAGGCGGGTAAGCTGAAGGACGGCTGGGAGAAATCGCTGCCTACGTTTGCAGCCGATGCCAAGCCAACTGCGACGCGTAATGCCGGCAACGCGATTATGAATGCCTTTGCGAAGGACGTGCCGGAGCTGATCGGCGGCGCGGCTGACTTGACGGCTTCGACCAAGACGATTCTGAAAGACGGCGGGAACTTCCATGTGGACCCGAAGGGCCGGAACATCTGGTTCGGGGTACGTGAGTTCGGCATGTGCGCGGCGGTGAACGGAATGGCGCAGCACGGCGGGCTGATTCCGTACGGTTCGACGTTCTTTACCTTCTCGGACTATTGCAAGTCGGCGATCCGTATGGCAGCGCTGATGCATACGCATGCGATCTTTGTCTTCACGCATGACTCGATCGCGCTGGGCGAGGATGGGCCGACCCATCAGCCAATCGAGCACCTGATGATGCTGCGCGCGGTTCCGAAGTTGACGGATTTCCGTCCGGCAGACGCGAATGAGACGGTCGCCGTGTGGCGGCTGGCGCTGGAACGCAAGAGCCCTTCGTTTATGGCACTGTCGCGGCAGGACTTGCCGATTCTGGATCCGGCCAAGCACAGCATTTACGAGGGCGTGAAGCATGGCGCCTACATCGTGGAACAGGGCAGCGAAGCTCCAGATGTTCTGATAGTGGCGACGGGTGCTGAGTTATGGCCGTCGCTGAAGGCTGCGGAGGAGTTGAAGAGGGACGGCGTTGTGGCGCGCGTGGTTTCCATGCCGAGTTGGAGGCTGTTTGAGGAACAGAGCGAGGACTACAAGACGTCGATCTTCCCGGACCATCTGCCGAAGCTGGCCGTAGAAGCTGGCTCGCCGCTAGGCTGGTGGAAGTATGTCGGTCGTCATGGCGACGTAATAGGGCTGGAGCGGTTCGGGGCGTCGGCTCCGGGTCCGAAGGTGCTTGAGGAACTGGGCTTCAGTCCGGCAAATATTGCAAGGCGGGCGAAGGAACTCGTGGCAAGTGCTCGTAACGCGCAACCTGCGCTGGCGGAGAAATAGCCATGAAGCTGGCGATCGGAGCAGACCATGCGGGATTCGCACTGAAGGAAGAGGTCCGCGCGTACCTGGAGAAGCT
>JAJYBT010000235.1 GCA_021778875.1 Acidobacteriota bacterium
TCTGCGACCTGTAGAGGTACGCCTGGATGACCACGCCAACGGCTCCGTGCAGATCGGGGTGCGCGTGCAGGCGGCGTACGATGTCCAGCGTGACATCGGTGAGAGACGAGTCCTCCATATCGATGCGCACAAAGCTCCCGGTGGCCTTTGCGTGCTCCGTAAGGTTGGCGGCGATGCTCTCGGCGAGGTGTGGGTCCAGCGTCAGGCCCATCTGTGTGAGCTTGACGCTGATGTTGGCTTCAAGCTTCCGCGCGGCAATCGCGTCCAGCAGCGCGTGATAGACGCCGGCGGCTTTATGCGCCTCTTCTTCGGATGTCACGCTCTCGCCGAGCGAGTCGAGCGTGACGGAGATGCCTTGCCGATTGAGCGACTCGGCTACGCGAAGGGCGTCTTCGATTTCCATGCCGGCGACAAAGCGGGAACTGAGACGGGTACCGACGCTGGAGTGTTCTCCAAAACGCCGCAGCTGACGATTCCGTGAGAGCGAGATAAGAGCGGAGCGCAACAAGGACATGGTTCGAGCCTGCCTCTAGCCCGGCTGCTTTGCAGTCTGCCGGGCAAACACAATAGTGTCGCACATGAGGACCAGCGACGGCGGAAGGGAACCAGCAGGAGCAACGTTCGTGCTCCCGCGCGAATATAACTTTCCGTTTCTGGAATTGCGATGCGGAAAAGCGCCATGAGGGTTGCGGCAAAAGGGAGATTTGCCGGTGGAATTGTTGCCATCCCGGAATCACATTATGGGCATGCGTTGTGACTCCGGGATGGGCGAGGCGAAGTTTATTCCACGCGATAGAGAGCGCAGCCATGCGGCGGCAGCTCAACGGCGAGGGCAGACGCGGCGGGGACGTGCCTTTGATTCCAGACGTCGAACACGGCATGGGGTTTGTCTGTCAGATGAAAGACCATCCAGGGCAGTTCGGACGCGGTTGTCTTATCGCCAAGGTTGAAGACCGCAATGTACTCCTGCGGGTGCGGCCCGCCGGTGCGCGCATACCAGTAGCGCTGCAGGAAAGGTTCGTTGCCGGGGCCAGCCTTTGGCGTGAGTCCGGGTTTGCTTTCAACGGCTGTCTGGTTGAGGGCCAGCACTTCCCGGTTGGTGATCAGGGAATGCGTAAAGTCATCCAGCCGCGTGAGATTCGCGCCGAGAATCAGCGGTGAGCGGGAGATGGCCCAGAGCGTCATCTCTGTGCGCTGTTCGTCGCGAGTTTCGCGGGACTGGCGAGGCTTGCCCCAGCCGGGATGCGGGGTGAGCGATCCCCACGGCAGCATGTCCTCGTCGGGCCAGCTGCCGGGCTTTACGTAGGGTGCCCAGGCTGCCAGGCGGTCGAACGCATCGCGAATGCCGAAGGGAAACTCACTGGCGCCGGGTTTGCGATCCACGGACCATACATCCCAGTGATCGTCGGAGATCCGCCACATCTGGGCGTACTTCTCCACCTCCGTCGCGTGTTCCAGTTTGGTTGGACCCGGCGAGAGACTCAGCACGATGGGCCGGCCGGTCTTGCGAATGGCCTCCGCAAGCTGTCGAATCTCAGTGGGGCGGTACGGACGATCGGAGATGCAGTCGACCTTGATGAAGTCGAGCCCCCAGCTGGCGTAGAGCCTGAGCATGGAGTCGTAGTAGGCCTGGCCGGCGGCATTGTCGCGTATGCCATAGTTGCCTTCATCCCACGGGCAGGTGGAGGAGACATCGGCGGCATCCTGCGCGTGAAATGCAGTTCCGGCGATGGGCAGATTCTGCCGGACCACGTCCCTGGGAATACCGCGCATGAGATGGACGCCAAATTTGAGTCCCTGGGCATGAACCCAGTCGGCCAGAGGCTTGAACCCGGCGCCATTGGCGGCCGAGGGAAAGCGGTCCAGCGCGGGCAGCAGGACTCCGTTGGCATCCCAGACATACTTGCGGGCCGCCACGGTGTCCGCAAAGGGGTCCTGCATGTACCAGCCCTCGTCGATCACGGAGTAAAGCCAGCCGTATTGCCGGAGTCCGGCGAGCACCTGGGTATTGGCGCGATAGTCGGCCTCGTCGATGGTGAGGCCGTAGGCATCCCAGCTATTCCAACCCATGGGAGGCGTGGGGGCCAGGGTCTGGGCGGGAGCCGGGGACGCCGTGCAGATGAGCAGGGCAAGAGAGGCGAGCAGAAGGCGACGTTGGAACATGCGAAAACGTATACCATATCCGGCGGGTCCTCGGGCGGTGTGTTTGCAGGGCAGGGTGTGATTCAGGGTTCGCGCTGAAAGTCCAGTGATGCAACTCACTTTCACTTGGGCCTATAATGCGTTCGAATTAAACCAACAGCTGCCAGATGCCCGTCCCCGACACCTGCAACTGAGGAGACGACCATGTTCAAGCCGTTCCTGCTCTTTACCGCGGTCATCTTGATCGAGCTCGCACCCGCGTCAGCACCGGCGCGCCCGCCCCAGGAGTCTGCTCCCACACACGCAGCAAAAAGTTCTGCCAAACCTGCGCCCCACAACGGAACCCAAGCAGCACCCCAGGGGCAGTCGCAGGCCCAGGCAATGGCACAGGCCAAGAAAGTTTACGCAATCGACTGTGCGCTTTGCCACGGCAACAACGGCGACGGAAAGACCGATGTCGCCAAGGATATGCAGCTCACGCTGGATGATTGGACTGACCCCAAGACGCTGAGCGGCAAGACGGACCAGGAGCTTTTCGACATCATCCGCAAAGGCAAGGACAAGATGCCCCCTGAGGGTGCAGCTCGCGCCAAGGATGATGAGGTGAAGAACCTGATCGCCTATATCCGCAGCCTGTCGAAGCAGCAGCCGGCCGCACCAGCTGAGCCGGCGGCCGCACCGGCAACCGCACCGCAGCCACCCCAGCAGTAATCCAGCCATTGCCGGAAGCCATCGGCAGCCGGGCTCTCGGAGAAGCTTTGCTCTCCGGGAGCATCCCGCCATGGCCGAAGTGTGTCTGCATCTGCGGTGCGTGCGATAAGCTGATCTTCGGGGAGTCCTGATGCGCCAAGGCATATGGAATCGCTTGGCTCTGGCCGCTCTGTTTGCAGGGCTGGCGCTTGTACCGTTGCAGTCGGCAGGGCAGCAACAGGGCAACCATCCTCTGCCGGTCATCCATGTGGACCATGGGCCGAATTCGCCTGCCGCGCAGAAGGCCCATTATGTTGTGCTGGTCTCCCTGGACGGCTTCCGATGGGATTATGCGGTTCGGGACGGCGCGAGCCATCTGCTGGCTTTGGGCAAGCAGGGTGCATGGGCGCCGGAGGGTATGCTTCCCAGCTACCCCTCACTCACCTTTCCCAATCACTACACCATCGTTACGGGTCTCTATCCTGAGCACCACGGACTGGTTGCCAACAGCTTTGTGGATGAAGCCGGCAAGGCTCGCTATGCCATCCGCGATGCGGGTGCGGTGACAGACGGCAAATGGTATGGCGGAGTGCCGTTGTGGAGCCTTGCGGAGAGCCAGGGAATGCGGTCTGCCTGCCTATTCTGGCCCGGCTCTGAGGCGAAGATCGCGGGTTATCAACCCACCTATTATCTGCATTTTGATGACAAGATCGACGACGATGCGCGCATTGCGCAGGTGCTTGCGTGGCTGCACCTGCCCGAGGCCGCGCGTCCGCACTTCATCACGCTCTACTACTCTGAGCCGGACCATGAAGGCCACCAGTTTGGACCGGATGCTCCCCAGACCCAGGCTGCGGTAAAGAAGGTGGATGCCCTGGTAGGCAAGTTGAAGGCGGGTTTGGATGCCACGGGCTTGCCTATCGATCTGGTCGTCGTAAGTGATCACGGTATGGCCAGGGTAGAAGGCGACTGGATCACGCTGGACAAGTTTGCCGACCTGGGCGGGTTTGAGACGGATGGCGATCTGCTCTACGGCAAGACCGAGGCGGATCGCGAGCGCGTGTACAACCAGCTCAAGCAAGCGTCGTCGCAGTTCATTGTGTTTCGCCGCAAGAACGTCCCCGCCGGGCTGGAGTACAACCAGAATGCTCGCGAGGGCGATCCAGTGGTGATTGCGACCGGTCCTTATGCCATTCGTGCGCACGGGCCGCCACCGGGCAAACCGGATACGCCGCCGAATCCCGGGATGCATGGTTTCGATCCGCGCCGGCTGCCCGAGATGAAGGCAAGCTTTTTTGCCGCCGGGCCAGACATTGTGCAGGGCCGCACGGTGATGCCGTTTGAGAATGTAAACCTGTATCCTTGGCTTGCTCACATGCTGGGGCTCGTGCCCCCGAAGACCGATGGCAGCCTGAATGTGCTGTCGGGCATATTGCGCGATGGCGGCACTGAGCCGGCAAATTAGAGCCTGTACCCCGGGGAGTGCAAGAGAAGATGAGTATTGTTCTTGGAATTGACGGTGGAGGTACGCGAACCCGTGCTTCCATCGCTGCCGGTGACCGGGTCCTGGCCTTTGTCGAAAACGGATCCATCAAGCGCTTGCGCGTGGGAACTGAGACGGCGGAGGCCAATCTGCGCTCGCTGCTGCGGGAGGCCTTTGCGCAGGCCGGTATTGCCACGGTGGAGGCTGCCTCGGCTGGGGTTGCCAGCGCCACCATGCCGGGTGTTGCGGAGTGGATTACCCGGGTATTTCGCGAATTTGGCGTCGAGCGCTCTGAGGTTGTGGGCGATGAGGTCATCGCATTGGATGCGGCGTTCAAGGGCGGGCCGGGTATTTTGCAGATCGCCGGGACGGGCTCAAACTGCATTGGCCGCGCACCGGATGGCGGACGCGAGACCGCCGGTGGATGGAGCTCCCGGCTGGGCGACGAAGGCTCAGGCTACTGGATTGGCCTGCATGCCGTGCGCCGCGCGTTGAAGGCCTATGACCGCGAAGAGCCGACACGGGTACTGGAGACGGTTGGCCGCATCTGGGGAACGCCGACCATCGACGAGCTGGTGAATCTGGGCGACAGCACACCGGGTCCCGACTTTGCGGCGCTGGCGCCGGCGATCAGCCAGCTTGCCGAGGAGGGCGATGCCGTGGCCTTGGGCGTGCTGCAGCAGGCAGCGGCGGATCTGGTCGAGTCCGTTCTGCTGGTGCGCGGCAAGCTACGCCGCAAGCACGCCATTGCAGGTGAGGTGCCCGTGGCGTGGATCGGCAGCGTGGTGGGCAAGGCACAACTGGTGCGCGAGGCATTTTTTGCGGGTCTTCACGCGGCCGTTCCCGGCTTGTCGATTGGCGACACGGAAGTTGCGGGCATTGAAGGCGCGCTTTGGCGTGCCCAGCGCCTATTAGAGCAGAGATAGCGGCTCAGCTCACGCGCTCTCCCTGCACGAAGGATGCAAGCAACTGCCCTGTCGGATCGACGGCCACCAGATTCGCAGGTCTCCCTGTAGACACGCATCCGGCCTGCTCGGTCAGTCCGGTCATCTTCGCCGGATTGGCCGTAAGCAGGCGCAGACCCTGGTCCACGGTTGCGCCTGTAAATGCCACAAAGTTGGAGAGAGCCCGGTCCAGGGTGAGTACGCTGCCGGCTAGCACGCCGCGCGCCATGGCCCGGCCATGCGCTACCTGCACGGCAAAGCCACCCAGTTGATACTCCCCGTCGGGCATCCCGGCGGCGCTCATGGCATCGGTGACCAGTATGGCGCGCTCCGGCCCCTTAGCCCGCCACCAGAGGCGGAC
>JAJYBT010000236.1 GCA_021778875.1 Acidobacteriota bacterium
TCCGGCCGGGAGAAAAGAACAGATGAGCGATCTTGCCCCACTTGCTGAAGCTGTGGCCGTTGACCCGCTGGTTGGCCACCCGGCTGACTATCACGTCTTTCACAAATTTCTGGAGCGCTGCAAGTCGCTGCCGGCCATTACGACTGCGGTTTGCTGGCCGTTGTCTGACGTTGCCCTGCGCGGCGCCGTCGAAGCCGCCAACGAAGGGCTCATCAAGCCCACCCTCATCGGCGACGAGCCCGAAATGAAGGCCCTCGCCGCCAAAATCGGCCTCGACATCACGCCGTTCCCGATCATCCACGCCGATTCCGAGGTAAAGGCCGCGGAGATTTGCGTGCTGATGTGCCGCAAGGGCGAAGCGCAGGCCATGATGAAGGGCAGCCTGCACACCGACGAGCTCATGAAGGTCGCCATGGCCCGCGACACCGGCCTGCGCACCTCGCGCCGCATCTCGCACGTCTTCGTCATGGACACCCCCGCCTACGCCCGCACCCTGCTCATCACCGACGCGGCCATCAACATCAAGCCGGAGTTCGAAGACAAGATTCACATTGTGCAGAACGCGATTGACCTGGCGCATGCGCTGGGGATTCCGGAGCCGAAGGTCGCGCTGCTGTCGGCCGTTGAAACCGTAAACCCCAAGATTCCTTCGACGATGGAGGCCGCGGCGCTGTGCAAAATGGCCGACCGCGGACAGATCACCGGCGGGATTCTCGACGGGCCGCTGGCATTTGACACCGCCGTCAGCGTCAAAGCCGCGAAGATCAAGCATCTTGATTCGCCCGTGACGGGCCTGGCCGACATCCTGGTGGTGCCGGATCTGGAGAGCGGCAACATGCTGGCCAAGCAGCTTGAGTACCTGGGCGGCGCGCAACTGGCGGGCATTGTTCTGGGCGCGCGGGTTCCGGTGATTCTGACGAGCCGTGCCGACTCGGCGGAGACGCGGCTGACGAGTTGCGCCGTGGCGGTGCTGCTGCACTATGCCACGCATCCGGTGGAGAAAGCCTGACCCCAACCCATTCCGCAAGACGCGCAGGGCGCCTTCTCTCAAGGAGTTGGCGCCCGCTGCATTTTTGCACCGCATTGCGCGGAGCCATTCCGGGAACCTGGGCGTCTAACCGCTTGCGCGGGGCACGAGCGCGCGAGCGCCATTCCGGAAATTGCGAGATCGTCCCCGGCAGAGGTGCAACCATGGCCACTCGTACGCAAGAAACCGCTTCAAGAACTGCCAAGCTCAGTACGCCTGACGGTTTTACCCCGGCGGAGGTGAAGGATCTTTCCAGCGTGCTGAATGCGGTGCTGGCCGATGTCTTCGCTCTATATATGAAAACGAAGAACTTCCACTGGCACGTGAGCGGGGCGCACTTCCGCGACTATCACCTGCTGCTGGATGAGCAGGCCACGCAGATTTTCGCCATCACGGACGCCATTGCCGAGCGGGTGCGCAAGGTCGGCGGCACCACCATCCGGTCCATCGGCCATATTGCCCGGCTGCAGCGGCTGGCCGATAACGACATGGATTTTGTGAATCCCGAGGAGATGCTGTTTGAGCTGCACGCAGACAACAAGAAGCTGGTGGAAAGCCTGCGCATCGCGCACGAAGTTTCAGCCAAGGCCGCCGATTACGCTACGACGAGCATGATCGAGGTGTGGATCGACGAGGCTGAGCGGCGCGCGTGGTTCCTGTTTGAGAGCACGCGGTAAGGCAAAGCGACTGGATGCGCGCGGCGGACTTCAACGTCTCGATACTGCGATGAGTAGAGCCTTGCGCTCAATCCCGCTCAATCCCGCTCAATCCATTGACAGGCTGAGCTGGTGGCGTACGTCCGCGCCGCGAATCCAGAAGATGACGTCAGTGGCAATGTTCGAGGCGTGGTCGGCGATGCGCTCAAGGCTGCGCGAGACCAGGAGGCCGTTCATTGCCTGCTGGGTGTATTGGGGCTTTTCCTGGATGAGCTTGAGCAGGTCGTTGTGGGCGCGTCGGTTCATGCGGTCAATCTCATCGTCCATTTCGCGCACGGTGTCAGCGAGGCGCGCATCGCCTTCGAGCAGTGCATGAATCGCGGTGCGAATCATGCGGCCGGCAAACTCTCCCATGGCGGCGAAGTCCACGGGCAACTCGATTTCCTCGGTCTTGACAATGTCGCGCGTGCGGCGGGAGATGCCCATGGACTGATCGCCGATACGTTCCAGATCGCCGTTGATTTTGATAACCGCGAGGATGAAGCGCAGATCGATGGCCATGGGCTGCTCCTTGGCGAGGAGCTCGTAGGCCATCTCGTCCAGTTCGCGCTGGGCGGTGTTGATGGCGGTTTCGTTCTGCTTGACATACTGGCAAAGGGCCAGATCGCGCTGCAGATAGGCATCCACCGCGGACTCGACCGCCTGCTGCGCAAGCGCAGCCATGGCAAGGAGCTTGTCCTTGAGTTCGGCGAGCTGCTGTTGAAAGTGAATGCGCGGCACGACAGATTCTCTCCTCTTTACGATTGTGCATCATGCAGCGTTACAAGCCTGCAAATTTCCCGGCGCGCACCAGAACTGTTACGCCTTGCACACGGGGAAGTGCAGATATATTTAGACGCACGAAGAGGCGATTGGATGTTCTAGGCTAACACTATGAACACTTCAGCATCATTGCGCAGGCCGATGCACACCTTTGACCCGGCGAAGTGCGCATCACGCCATGTGTACAAACTGATGACCGGCATCATTGTGCCACGGCCGGTGGCGCTGGTTTCAACCGTGGATGCACGGGGCATTGCAAATCTTGCGCCTTTCAGTTTTTTCACGGGCGTGGGCTCGGCGCCGCCAACGGTGCTGTTCTGCCCGGCGCTGCGGGCCGCGGGCAAGGGCGAGCCGGGCCAGCGCAAGGACACGCTGAGCAACGTGGAAGAGACAGGCGAGTTTGTGGTGAACGTGGTGAGCGAAGCGATTGCGGCTGCGGCCAACGCCACGGCGGCTGAAGTTGCACCGGAGGTGGACGAGTTCGAACTGGCGGGGCTGACGCCGCAGGCCAGCGAAGCGGTTCGCCCGCCGCGGGTTGCCGAGTCGCCGGCGCAGATGGAGTGCAAGATGCTGCAGGTGATTTACACCAGCCAGGCGGCGGGCAGCGGCGTGATTGTGCTGGGCGAGGTGGTGCGGTTTCACGTGCGCGAGGATCTGGTGGATGACTTCCGCGTGGACCCGGCCGGGCTGGACGCCGTGGGGCGCATGGCGGGCAATACCTGGGTACGCACACGCGACCGCATTGAGCTTATCCGGCCGAAATAGCGGATGCTTGTTTGGCGGGACAAAACGCGCTACGCTGGGGCGGCTCAGGTTGAGGATCAGCACTGGAGCGCCACGCGCGGGAGGACCCATGCACACCCGGCACATTGCAGTCTGCACTGCCCGCTGCGGAAGATGCCCGTGGCTTGCGGGAGCGCGCGCGACGGCGATGGCGGCGCTTCTGCTGGCGATTTTCGCGCTGGCGGGCTGCCGTGGCGCGGGGGCGGTCGCCGCAGCCGGAGGGAAAGCCACCATGGAACTGACCAGCAACAGCTTGCGCGATGGGCGGGTGCCGAAGGAGTTCACCTGCGACGGAGCGGATCGCTCGCCGCATCTGGCGTGGAGTGAGGTTCCGGCAGGGACGAAGAGTTTTGCGTTGATTGTGAGTGACCCGGATGCGCCGGTGGGCACCTTTGTGCACTGGGTGCTCTACGACCTGCCGGGCACGGCGCGGGAGCTGGCCGAAGGGTTGCCGAAGCAGGCGAAGCTTGCCGATGGATCGCTGCAGGGGCAGAACGACTTCAGCAATACAGGCTATGGCGGCCCGTGCCCGCCGCGCAGTTCGACGCATCGCTATTTCTTTGAGCTGTATGCGCTGGATGGGCCGCTCAGCCTTGCGCCGGGCGCTTCAAAAGCGCAGGTGGAGAAGGCGATGCAAGGTCACATTCTGGCGCGCGGCGAATTGATTGCGCGCTATGGGCGCTGAAGGCCTCGGAGGAATGCTCAGCCATGCCGCCTGCTCTACTTTCATCGTCAGCCCTGAGAAGACGCTGCCAGACACTCCGAGACTATATCCGCCGGAGAAGCGTCTTCTTCAACAGCACGATCTCGAGGAACGCCGTGCACATTGCGTTTCCACGTCTGGATTGGTAGCGACTTCATCCCGAGGTTCACGCAAGTGAAAGCTCTTCTAGCCTCGCTTCTTCTCTCCGCTGCAGCCTTCGCCCAAAGCCCGTCCGCGCAGCCCGGCACCCAACCCGGCCCCACAATCATCACCTTCAATCGGGCTGATGCCGCGCACTGCAAGGTCGCTCTCGCCGGCGGTAAGCCGCTTCTTGAAACCACGTATGACGGAACCACCGTCGCCATCGGCATGCCGCAAAACAGGGGCAACGGCGACTTCTCCGTCTTCGTCTCGGTTTACCGCGTCGCCGAGGGCACCGTTAAAGTCGTGCCCAAAAGCTTCGCCGCCGTGTACTCTGACCCCGGCCACACCCGCTTCCCGTTCTTCGACATGGGCGCCGAACTGGAGATGGCCGCCCGCGCCCGTGCCCTGGCTCAAGGCCAGTCCGGCGCCGGCGAGCAGCTGGACATGGGCGTACTCAACCACGCATCCCGCCCTCCCAGCGGCGGCGCCACCACCATCGGCTCCTCGGGCATCGCCTCGGACACGCAGATGCCTGCCGTCCTCAGCCCCGCGATCTTCCTCCACCCCGCCACCCTGAAGCAGGGCGAGGGAGTCTCAGGCTTCGTCTTCTTCCGCAAGCCCAAAAAGGCAAAAGTGGAGATCACCCCCACCGGAATGCTCGACCAAATCGACATTGCGGTCAACGGCTTGGTTTTCCGCTTTTGAATAGGGGCAGGAAAGCGTTTGTGGAATCCCAGGTCTCAAAGGCGAGACCCTTCGACAAGCTCAGGGCAGGCTCTGGGGCACCCGGCGATGGTGCGTTTAGTCGGCGAGGTCGCGTCCTTTGGCTTCGTGGCCGAGTGCGGCCAGGGCGGCGAGGGCGAGGGCCACAATGACCACGGTGATGGCGAGCACGGCGGGGTAGTTGCCCCAGCGCTCGGCGGCCAGGGCCTGGGCTTTTCCGTTCCATGAAGTGATGAGGCCGCCGAGTTGATAGGCGAGCCCCGGCGCGGTGGCGCGGACAGGTGCGGGGGCGAGCTCAGTGAGGTAGGCGGGGACGACTCCCCAGGCGCCCTGCACCATGAACTGCATGAGGACGGCTCCCGCGCCGAGGGCGACGGCGGTGTGGCCGTAGGCGTAGAGCGGAATGACGGGGATGGACAGCAGCGCGGCGGCGACGATGGCGCGCTTGCGTCCCCACCGCTCAGAGAGCGCGCCGAAGACGAATCCACCGGCAATGGAGCCGAGGCCGTAGAGCACTCCGATGAGGCCCACGATCTGTGGAGTCAGTCCCATGTGGACGGCCAGGAATGTGGGATACAGATCCTGGGTGCCGTGGGAGAAGCTCATGAAGGCGGTCATGAGCAATACCAGAAAGAGAAACGTGGGCAGGAACGCCAGCAGGTGCGCGGGAATTGCCGGTCCCGCGTGGGGCACGGCGCGCTTTTTTGCCCCGGCGAGCCAGATGGGCGACTCCTCGACGCGCGTCTGGACATAGAG
>JAJYBT010000237.1 GCA_021778875.1 Acidobacteriota bacterium
CCGGTTCCAATTGCTGGTCGGCCTACGGCGCCGGATTGCCGGAAGCGCCGGTGGTCGGCTTGAGCGCGGCTCCCGCCGGCTCACAATGGAGCGTGCTTGCGGCGTCGACGTATGGGCGCGGCGTGTGGCAAATCCCTCTGTGGACGGCTGCAACGCAGCTGACGACCGCATCGGCTACGCCGTCCTCGTTGACATTCGGAACGCAGGCCGACGGCACGACGAGCAGCCCGCAAACCGTAACGCTGACGAATACCGGCGGGATTGCCCTGATCCCTACGGCAGTATCTGCGACCGGCGACTTCAGTGAGACGGATAACTGCATTGGGGCTAGCGTGAATGCAGGCGGCAGCTGCACCATCCAGGTGACATTTACGCCCACGCAGTCCGGCAGCAGAACGGGCACGCTCACCATCAGCGCAAACGTGGCGGGAGGGCAGCTGACGGTAGCCTTGAGTGGAACCGGAGAGAGCCCCACTGCGGTCAGCGCGACTCCGGCAATGGTGGACTTTGGCCAGGTGGAAGTGGGAACATCCTCGACCGCGATGCAGGTGACTTTGTCGAACACCAATGCCACGGCGATTGCGATCTCAGGGGTTGTTGTTCCCGCGCCGTTTGTCCTCGCCAGCAATGCCTGCGGAAGTTCGCTGGCAGCCAACAGTTCCTGCCAGTTGAATGTGGAGTTCGCGCCGACACAGACAGGCTCGGCTGCGGCAACGATGACGATTACCGATGATGCCGGTACGCAGGCGGTTGCCCTGAGCGGAACCGGCGCAGCGGTGCCGACGGACACACTTTCGCCGAGCTCTCTGGTCTTTTCGGGGACTGTTGTCGGGCAGCTCTCCCCGGCTCAGGCGGTAACGCTGACGAATAGCGGAGGCGTGGCGCTGTCTTCGATTGCGATCACCGTTGCCGGACCATTTCAAGCGTCGAGCAACTGCGGTACGCAGCTGGCTGCTGGATCGAGCTGTGCCATCAGCGTTGTGTTTGCTCCCACTGCGACAGGGGCAGCAACGGGCTCGCTCACGGTTGCTGACGCGCTGCGGTCGCAGACGGTGGCTCTCTCCGGGACGGGCCTGCAACCTCCGGCGTTCAGTGTAAGCCCATCGAGTCTGGCTTTCGCCGCGCAGCAGGTTGCCACGGCCAGCGCTCCGGCTACGCTCACGATCAGCAACAGTGGCGGCGCGTCCATGGCGAATGTGGGCTTCCAGATGACGGGACAGAACGCCGCGAGCTTTGCAACCGGCACGACAACCTGCGGAGCTACTCTGAGCAGCGGTAGCAGCTGCACTGTGCAGGTTCTCTTCCAACCAACGGTGGCAGGAAGCAACACAGCGACCCTGACGATTTCATCTTCGACATTAGGAGTCTCGCCGGCTGCGGTTCCGCTCAGTGGCACGGGATCCGTCTCCGCGGGGCTTTCGGTGAGTCCGGCCCAGATGACATTTGCCGAGGCTGTTCTTGGGCAGGCCAGTGCCGCGCAAACAGCGACGATCACAAATACCAGCTCAGTCAGCGCGTCCGGGCTTACGGTTGGGACGACGGCGCCGTTCAGCCTGACGCAGAATACCTGCGGCACGACGATTGCTGCCGGGGCAAGTTGCTCGGTTTCCGTTGTCTTTACTCCCACCAGCACAGGAACCGTCACCGGTGCCCTGACGGTCAGCTCGTCCACGTTAAGCCAGGTATCCACGATCTTGATGGGAACCGCGGGACTGATCGGGCAAGTACAGGCGCTGCCCTCTCTGTTGAGTTTTCCAACGACGGGTGTCGGCACAACGAGCCCAGCGCAAACGGTGACCCTGAGCAATACGAGTGCTGTCACGCTGACGGCTCTATCGCTCAGCGCTTCCAGCGGATTCCAGATTGCGACGAATTCCTGCCCCGCATCTCTGGACCCCGGCGCCAGCTGTACCGCCGCCGTGGTGTTTGCGCCGACGAGCGCCGGTCAGCAGACAGGGAATGTAACGGTTGCCAGCAGCGCGATGGCATCCAGCATGCAGATACCGCTTTCGGGCATGGGGTTTGACTACAGCACAGGCCTCGCCGGCTCTTCCAGCGAAACTGTTGCCAGTGGACAGACGGCCAGCTTTACGGTGGTGCTTACACCGCTCCAGGGGTCCACGGGCACATTTACTTATCAATGCGGTTCGTTGCCTGCCCGCGCATCGTGCGTCTTCAATCCCGCTTCGTTAACAGTGCCGGCGAACGCGGCCGGGAATATGACACTGCAGATCGTGACTGGCCAGTCTGCAAGTGCTTCGGTAAGGCCTGCGACTCCGTGGAGAGTGTTCCCGGTTTCCCTGGCAATGGCCCTGCTGCCTTTGGCTTTCCGGCGCCGCCGCAAGAACCTGTTTCTGGCGCTGATCTTCCTGGGCATGACGGTTGGCTTATCCAGTTGTTCCGGAGCCGGCGGGATTGTCGCCTCTTCGACTCCGCCGGGAAACCCGGGTAGCAGCGTTACCCCGGCGGGAACCTACTCGATACCTGTTACGGTTTCGGCGGATGGTGTCTCGCATCAGGTATCGGTATCGCTTACGGTGGATTAAGACGCATGGGATGAGTCAGCAGTGACCGGATATACTTGAACTTCGAGACGCCCGCTCGTGAGCATGTTCCTTGACTCCGGGGAGCGTTGGATGGACTCGATGTCCGCAAAGGGAAGGCACTCGGCATGACTGCCAAAGTAACTGTAGAAGACGTGGGGCGCGTGGCAGAGCTGGCGCAACTGGAACTGGGGCCCGACGAGGCCGCGCGCATGCTGCATGACCTGAACGCCATTCTCGACTACGTGGCCCAATTGAATGAGCTGGATACGGCCGGAGTTGCTCCCTTGGCGCAGGTAAGCGAGCTGCCGGGCTACGGTGGCAGCGGCGTATTGCGAGCGGATTTGGCCGAGCCGTCAACAGACCGGGCTGCGGTGATGTCACAGGCCCCGGAAACAGACCAGGTCTTTTTCAAGGTTCCGAAGGTGATTGAGCGCTAGGCGCGCCTGGAGCAAGCCGGCGGCACGAGCCACTGACACCAGCAAGAGAACACGTTGCAAGGGGCTTTTGCAGAGGCTCCAGGAAGGAATTGCGGATTGTCCAGCGAAACCAAGCCCACGCAAACATATGTTGAGAAGCCGAAGTCGCTCGTTGAGTTGCGGGCAGGGATCACCTCCGGCGCTGTGAAGGCGGCTGACCTGGCGGCGGGCTACTACGATCGCATCGCGGCCGTGAATCCGCACCTCAACGTCTACCTGAGCCTGACGAAAGAGCGCGCGATGGAGCAGGCGGCGCGCGTGGATGCGGCGGCAGCCAAGGGCGATCCTCTTGGTCCGCTGGCAGGTATCCCAGTGGGCATCAAGGATGTTCTGGTGATGAAGGATGCTCCGTCGACCGCCGGATCAAAGATTCTGGAGGGATACCGTCCCCCTTACGACGCAACGTCTGTTGCCCGGCTGGAGGCTGCCGGAGCCGTCCTGCTGGGTAAGGTGAACTGCGATGAGTTCGCCATGGGGTCCTCCAACGAGAACTCCGCCTATGGGGCGGTGCGCAATCCCGTCGATACGGAGCGCGTTCCCGGCGGATCGAGCGGCGGCTCGGCGGCGGCGGTGGCTGCCAACCTGGCGGTTGCCACGCTGGGAACGGATACAGGCGGCTCCATTCGCCAGCCAGCCAGCTTTTGCGGAGTAGTGGGGGTTCTGCCGACGTATGGCCGCGTCTCCCGTTACGGGTTGATTGCCTTTGCCTCATCCCTGGATCGTGTCGGGCCCTTTGCCGCGAATGTGCGCGATGCTGCCACGCTGCTGGGAATCGTTGCAGGTCATGACCCCAAGGATGCCACCAGCTCTCCGGCGCCTGTCCCGGACTACGCGGCAGAGAGTGACAAGCCGGTTGAGGGGCTCAGAATTGGCATCCCCGCGGAGTATTTTGGCGAGGGGCTGGATCCGGAGGTGCGCGCCGCGGTGGAGCGGGGCATTGAGGATCTGAAGAGCGCGGGCTGCAGCGTGAAGCCTGTTTCGCTGCCCCATACGCGCTACGCCATCCCCACGTATTACCTGGTGGCTACGGCCGAGGCCAGCGCGAATCTGGCCCGATTTGACGGGGTGCGCTATGGCTACCGGTCTCCCGCGTCGGAAAGCCTGGCGGCGATGTACCGGCACTCCCGCGACGAGGCCTTCGGGGCAGAGGTGAAGCGGCGCATTCTGCTGGGTACGTATGCGCTTTCCGCTGGGTATTACGACGCCTACTATCTGAAGGCGCAGCAGGTGCGTCGCCTGCTGGCGGAGGAATTCCTGCGCGCTTTTGCTGACGTGGATGCCATTGTGACGCCCACGGCGCCCATGCCGGCATTCAAGCTGGACGAGAAGACCGGCGACCCATTGGCCATGTATCTGGCGGACATTTATACGGTGACGGCAAGCCTGGCGGGCATCTGCGGGGTGAATGTTCCCTGCGGCACAACGGCGGCGGGGCTTCCGGTGGGCATGCAGGTATTGGCTGCGCACCTGAACGAGGGCACAGCCTTCCGTGTGGCGCGGGCCGTGGAAGCCGCGCAGGGTTGAGCCGGCCATGCGAGCGCGCCGGGTATTCGGTTCTTGCACGATTGTTGCAGCAGCATTGTTGTTAACGCTGCCCGCCTGTGCTGTGCGCAAATCGCACGCCGTCTTTCTGGGTGCGGTGAAGAAGGTGCCGTACTCCAGGGCCGGCGATCCTGCGGGGGCGGCTGCGGGCGAAACAGAGTTGAGGATACGTGCGCTGGTCGTCGACGGACAGCTGAAGGAATGGACAACCGGCAATGCGCATGACGTGACGGACCGGAGTTTTGTGGTGCGTCGCGCCTTGCGATTGAATGACGCCCTGCCTGCAGAGGGAGAGAGCGCGGCGGCTGCTCAGAAATCGGGGCAGTGGGTATGGCAGCGCGGGCCCTGGCTGCTGGTGGATCGCATGACCGGGCATATTACAGCGCTGAAGCTGCCGGATTATGATCCCGGTGTAAGCCAGCTAAGCTGGTTTCGCGACTACGCGGCGTACTGCGGCGTGACCGCGAGCGGAAAGAGCCTGTACGCCGTGGTGGCGCAGCTGGCCGTGCGCAAGCCGGTGCTGGCCAAAAAGCTGGCGCCGTTTGACGTGGCCAATCACCCGGTGCCGGAGTGCGACCTGCCGCAGTGGCAGCGCGAGCCTCTGCGGATTACCTTCCATCCCGCTGGCCGGGACGCGGTAAGCTACGACATTGTTCCCGGCTCGGCCGTGCTGGTGGAAGACGCCGGCGATGACTCGGATGCCGCGCCGGCGGCAAAATCCAATTGATTCAGGACGGGGGCTTGCGTGGAATCGCTGGAGGAGCTGCTGACGAAGGCTGAGACGGCGCACGGACACCTGTGTGCTGGTCAGATTCTGGGCGTGCGAATGGCGATGCTGGCTCTTGCACGGCTTGGAATCGAGGACCCGTGCGGCGCGGATCGCAAGCGACTGGTGACCTTTGTGGAGATTGATCGCTGCGCTGCAGATGCGATTGCGCTGGTGACGGGCTGCCGGCTGGGAAAACGTACGCTCAAATTTCGCGACTGGGGCAAAATGGCCGCCACCTTTGTGGATCTGACGACGGGCCGCGCGCTGCGCGTGGTGGCGC
>JAJYBT010000238.1 GCA_021778875.1 Acidobacteriota bacterium
AGAGCTCCGCTGCTCAGCCGATTGAAGGGCAATTCATCTCTGGTGAAGACGCGGCTCACAAATCAACAGATGCACGAGTGGAAGCAGTACATTGAGCAGCTGGCGCACAACTTTCTGGCCGGCCGCGCCGACGTGGACCCGCGCGAGTATCCGCGAACCTGCGAGCGCTGCGGTTTGCAGACCATTTGCCGCGTGCAGGAGCAAGAGAACAGGGCCCGCCTGGAGGCATGGGACGAAGCGGCAGAAGGCGACGAATCCGGCGACGAGGAGGCGAGCGATGAGTAAGTCCGTGAAGCCGCCTCCCGACCAGGGACAGCGCATGCAGGCGCTCGATCAGGCGCGCTCCATTCTTGTGCAGGCGCCGGCTGGCTCCGGCAAGACTGATCTGCTTACCCGCAGATTTCTGCGGCTGCTGAGCGAGGTGGACGAGCCCGGCGAGGTTGTCGCCATCACATTTACCAGGGCCGCCGCAGCCGAAATGCGCCATCGGATTCTGGCGGAGTTGGAGAAAGCCGCTGCAAGCGATGCGCCGGCGCGGGCTCAAGACGAATTCTCAATGGACGCGCTTGCTCTTCGCGCGCTGGAACGCTCGCGCGCCCTTGGCTGGCAACTGCCGGACCTGCCTGCGCAGCTTCGCATCAAAACGATCGATTCCTTCTGCCGCGATCTGGCGCTGCAGCAGCCGTTGCTGACTGAACTCGGCGGAGAACTGGCTCTCAACGAGCAGCCCGAGAAGCTGTATCGCAGCGCAGCCCGGCGCACACTCGAACGCATTGACGGCGGCGATTCCGCTCTTCGCGCAGCCATTGAGGCGCTCCTGCTCTGGCGCGATAACAACTGGCAGGAGATGGAGGACCTGCTGGTGGAAATGCTGGGGCAGCGCGACCGCTGGATGCACGCATTTGTGCTGGAGCGCGAGCCGGACTGGGATGCCCTGCGCATGCGGCTGGAGCGGCCGTTTGCCGCGGCTGTTCACGACACATTAAGCAGATTGGACCAGCTTGTCGATCAGGCGCCTGGAATGCGCGAAGAGGCATTGAAGCTGGCGCGGTTTGCCTGTGAGGAGCCTGGCGCAAACTCGCCCTGGGAACTGGCTGAATGTCCTGAAATTCCGTCCGCGCCTTTTTCGGAAGGGCTGGAGTGCGCGCGCCGTGTTTATTTGTCACTCGCATTATTCCTGCAAACACAAAAGGGTAAATGGCGTTCAGACAAGGGCCTGAAAGCACCGGATGGTTTTCCTGCAACTCCACGCGGCCGCGCCGGTAAAAGCCGCTTTGCATCGCTGGTTGCTTCACTCTCAGCCGTCCTAGGCATTGAACCCTTGCTGGCCTCTGTCCCGCATCTGCCGCCGACGCGCTACACCGACGAAGACTGGCAGGTTGTGCAGTCGTGCTTCATCCTGCTGCGCCATGCGGCAGCAGAGCTGAAGACCGTGTTTGCCGAGACCGGCTCCGTGGACTACATCGAGGTGGCGCAGATTGCGCAGAGCATTCTCCGCCACGAGGATGGGTTTCCGAGCGATGCCGCTCAGGCCGTTGCAGATGGCATCAGGCACCTGCTGGTGGATGAGTTTCAGGATACGAGCCGCCGCCAGCACCGTCTGCTCGCGAGCCTCACAGCCGCGTGGCCCGACCAGACAGGTCGAACGATCTTTGTGGTTGGCGACCCCATGCAGTCCATCTACTTCTTTCGCGACGCCGATGCAGAGCTCTTTCCGCGCGTGCGAAAGACGGGCCTCGAAACTCTGGACGGCGACACACTCGTCTTCGACTTTGTGGCGCTGACGGCAAACTTTCGCACTGAGCCTCAACTGGTCGAGCGTCTCAACGATGCATTCACCAATGTGTTTGCAGTGGACGACGGCAGCGGCGTTACGTTCTCGCCCGCAGAGCCTGCTCGTGAAGCGTCTGCATCCTTTGTCCCACGCCTCGGCCTGCATCTTGCATTCGTGCCGCAAGCGAGCCGGAGTAAAGCTGCTGATTCCGGCGCGATGCTCAGGAAAGAAGCCGTCGCGCATGAGCGGGAAGCGGCGCGCGAAGCACAAGCCAGTGAGGTGGTTGCGTTGATTCGCAGCCATCTGCAACGCATCAAGCAGGCGAGCGCGCAAGGGGCCAGGTACCGCATCGCCGTGCTGGGCCGCACACGCAAGGCACTCGAGCCGATCGCGCTGGCGCTGCGCGAAGAGGCGATTCCGTTCCGCGCAGTTGAACTTGAACAACTGCGGGACCGCCCCGAGGTGCAGGATGCGCTAATGCTGGGTCGTGCACTGCTCAATGCGCAGGACCGCATAGCTTGGCTCGGTGTGCTGCGCGCGCCGTGGTGCGGACTTGCTCTCGACGACCTGCACAAGCTCGCTGGCGCCGAGGATGCACACGCGCCTGAACGCGCAATCCCGGAGCTGCTGGCCGAGCGGCTCCACCTGCTAAGCGAACATGGCCGCGGCGCAGCGGCGCGCGTGCTCAGCGCACTGGAATCTGTGCCCCGGCTGCGTGCGGCGCTGCCCACTGCTTCGCTGGGAACATGGCTGGAAAAGATCTGGCTTCGGCTTGGCGGCGCCTATTGCGTGGATTCGACGGCGCGCGCCAACCTGCACCTTCTCTGGAGTTGTCTCGACGGCCTGCCAGAGGGCGAACAGGACATGCTGGGTCCAGCGCTTGATGTTGCGCTTGAAAAGTTGACCGCGTTGCCTGACCCTACGGCCAGCAGCGAGCGCGGCGTGCAGTTGATGACCATTCACAAGTCAAAGGGCCTGGAGTTTGAAGTGGTCATTGTGCCTGATTTGCAGGCAGGCGGCGCCAACAACCGTGGCAAACTGCTGTCCTGGCTTGAGCGTGGATTGGAGGAACCCGATCAGTCGGGAGAGATTACTGAATTTCTGGTGGCACCGCTGCAATCCAAAAGGGCTGACCGCGGCAGAGCCAAGGAGTGGGTGGATCGAGTCTATCGCGAGCGCGAGTCGCAGGAGATGCGGCGCATTCTGTATGTCGCCGCAACACGCGCGCGCGAAGAGCTGCACCTGTTTGCGCGGCCCGCTTACAAAAGCACAAACGGCAGCCTTGAGCTTGTTGAGCCCGGCAATTGCCTGCTCGCCACCGCCTGGCCTGCCGTCAGAGACGATGTCCGCGCGCGCTTTGATGAATGGGCGGCAGCAAGACAGGCCTCGTCGGCGACTGAAGAGCCAATGATTGAAGCCATCGCCGCACAAGGCGAAGATAACGTGTCCATCATGCCTTCTCCCGCAGTGCCGACGATAGTGCACCGTCTGCCGGCGGATTTCAAGGATGTTTCGATCGGTGCAACAGTAGACGCACTCACCGCGCAGGACGTGGCCGCTATCGGGGATTCACGGCTCTATGAGCGACATGAAGGCGGTTTACTTTCGCGCGCGCTCGGCACCGCTGTCCACAAGCTGCTGGAAGAGCTTGCGCGGCTGCGCACGAATCAGGACTGGAACGCAGCCCGCTCCGCGCTTTTGCGGATAAAGCCGCGCATCCTGGCTGCGGTGCGCTCGGCCGGTGCGCATGAGTCCCTCGCGGAATCCATCGCGGCCAAGGCCTTTGACTGTGCGCTGAGCGCCTCGGAAGATCCGCAAGGGCAATGGATTCTGTCGCCCCATACGGAGGCGGCAAGCGAGGCAGCGTGGACCGGAATTGTCGCCGGCGCATTGCGCTCGGTGCGCGTGGACCGCATCTTTCGTGCGGGGCATGAACCGCTGTCACCCGGAGGCGATGTGTGGTGGATTATCGACTACAAGACCGCGCACGCAGACGACCTGGACCCCGCGCTCGCACTGCCGGAACTGCGCCGTGTATTCGCTCCGCAGCTTGAGGCGTATGCCGCGATCCTGCGCAACCTGCACGGCGATGCAATGCAGCTCCGCGCAGGGCTTTACTATCCGCGCATGTCGTTGCTGGATTGGTGGGAAGTGTAACTTCAGCCCGCGTTCTTTGCGTCTTTCTGAGCGGCCAGACTCTTGGAGTGACGCACATCCGCACCCTGTATCCAAAAGATCACGTCCTCGGCGATGTTGGTGGCATGGTCAGCAACGCGCTCAAGTGAGCGGCAGATCATCAGCGCATTGAAAGCCAGCGGAGCAAGATGGCTCTGCTCTTCCATCACTTTGGTCAACGCCTTGTAGGCAGTGCGATTCATCGCGTCCACGGCGTCATCCATTGTAAGCACGGATCGGGCCGCCTCCGCGTCGCCCTCAATGAAGGACTGAAGGCTCTTCCGCACCATCGCGGCAGCCATCGTGGCCATGCGCGGAATATCAACTGGCAAATCCGCCACCGCCATCTGCTCCATGTTGCGCACGCGATCGCTAATGCTCTTGGCTGCGTCGCCCACGCGCTCCAAATCTGCGTTGATCTTGATTACGCTGAGGATGAAGCGCAGGTCGCTGGCCATGGGCTGCTCCATCGCCAGCAGGTCCAGCGCCGCCTGGTCGATGTCGCGCTCCATGCGGTTGATGGCATTTTCGCTGCGGCTGACCAGGTCGCAAATGGAGAGGTCGCGCACGCGATAGGCCTCAATGGCGCGCTGGATGGCCTGCTCTGCCAGTCCAGCCATTACCAGCAGGTTTTCCTTCAGCTCGTCGAGGCTCTGTTGAAAACGAATGCGCGTCATCCGAACCTGCCTGTGATGTAATCCTCTGTGCGCTTGTCGCTGGGATTGGTGAAGATTTTGTGCGTTGAGTCGAACTCCACCATGCGTCCGTTGAGAAAGAAGCCCGTCTTCTCTGCCACGCGCGCCGCCTGCTGCATGTTGTGCGTCACAATCACGATAGTGTACTGCGACTTGAGCTGAAAGATAAGGTCCTCGATTTTTGCTGTGGAAATCGGGTCCAGCGCGGATGCCGGCTCGTCCATCAGCAGAACCTCGGGGTCCACGGCCAGGGCGCGCGCAATGCACAACCGCTGCTGCTGACCGCCGGAGAGGCTGGCGCCGGATTTCTTTTTCAACTCGTCCTTCACTTCGTCCCAAAGCGCCGAGTTGATGAGCGACCGCTCGACAATCTCATCCAGCACGCGCTTGTTGGTATAGCCGTTGAGTTTGAGGCCGGACGCGACATTGTCATAGATGGACATGGTGGGGAAAGGATTGGGTCGCTGGAAGACCATGCCCACGCGCCGCCTGATTTCGACCGGCTTGGCGTCGTTGTAGATGTCGAGATCGCCAATGCGCACGGTTCCCGTCACGCGCGCGATGGGATTGGTTTCGTGCATGCGGTTCAGGCAGCGAACAAATGTGCTTTTGCCGCAGCCTGAGGGACCGATCAGCGCAGTGGCATGATTGGCAGGAATGTTGAGATTGATGTCCTGCAGCGTGTGGTTGGTGCCGTACCACGCGTTCAGGTCGATGACCTCGATGCCGACGCCCACTTAGCTTGCCCCTTTCAAAACGCCGCGGCTGGTGACAAAGCGCACCAGAGAAACCGCCAGCACGATCAACACGATCAACACGAGCGCCCCGGCCCAGGCCAGCCTGTGCCAATCATCGTAGGGCGAGATGGCATAGACATAAATCTGCAGCGGCAGAGCGGCAATGGGCTGGTTGAGGCTCGAACTCCAGAATTGATTTCCGAGCGC
>JAJYBT010000239.1 GCA_021778875.1 Acidobacteriota bacterium
TCAAGGAAAACCTCGACCAGATCCTCGGCAATCTGCAGGACGGCATTCTGCTCTTCACCGCCGACGGCCGCACCGTGCTCGTCTCTGAGGCCGCCCGCCGCTTCCTGCACATCGACAAGGACCGCATCCTCGGCATGCACGCGCAGGAGATCTTCAACCGCTCCACCATCCTGGGCAAAACCCTGCGCGATGCCTACGACGCCGGCGTCAACATGGTGCAGGAAGAGGTTCGCACTGAGACCGGCCGCCGCATCCAGGCTTCGCTCGACTTCATCCACGACGACCTCACCGGACAGGGCCTCGGCGCCCTCGTCCGGCTGCACGATGTCGAGTCCGTCGAGCAGATTGAGTCCGAGTTGGAGCTGTCGCGCCGCATGGCCGCCATCGGACGCCTCACCTCCGGCGTCGGCCACGAGGTCAAGAACCCCATCAACGCCATCGTCGTCCACCTGGAGCTGCTGAAGAACAAGCTCGGCACTGAGAATGCCTCGGCATCCCGGCACCTGGAGATTATTGACTCGGAGATTCACCGCCTCGATCGCGTCGTGCAGACACTCGTCGATTTCTCCCGCCCCGTGGAGCTGCAACTGCAGGAGCAGGATCTGCGCTCCGTCATCGGTGACATCCTCGCCCTCGCCTCCGAGGAGCTGCCCACCCGCAACGTAATCCTCGAAAGCTCTCTCCCCGCCAATCCCCTTATCGCCAATGTTGATGCCGACCTGCTCAAGCAGGCCGCCCTGAACGTCATCCAGAATGGCGCCCAGGCCATGCCCGAGGGCGGCCGCCTTCGCGTCGTGCTGGAAGAGGACAGGAAGAATGCCGTCCTCCGCATCGCCGACGAGGGCCCCGGCATCCCGGACGACCTCCGCGAGCGCATCTTCGACCTCTACTTCACCACAAAAAGTGGCGGCAGCGGCATCGGTCTCGCCATGACATATCGCATCCTGCAGCTCCACCACGGCAGCGTGGAAGTACAATCAGAAGTAGGACGTGGCACAGAGTTTTCGCTTCGAATTCCTCTGGTCGCTACGGATTGGGGACGCCGGCATCCACAACCGGCGAATGTTACGGGCAAGGAAGGGTTTATCGGATGAGAACGCATCTCAGGAGCGTCGCGCTGCTGCTGCCGCTCTGTCTAACGGCATGCTTTCATCGCCCTCATTCGGTAAAGACTCCGCCCCTGGCACCGCCGCTGCCGGACGCCACGCAGACCCAGCCGCAACCCCAGACGCAGCCGGCGCAAACCACTCCGTCTGACGCGACCCCTCCCGCCCCGGCTACAACCGCGCAGCCTGCCCCGGAAAAGCAGCCGGAGAAGCCCGTCCACCACACGGTTCACCACAAAAAGCCTGCGGCCAAGCCCGCCGAAGAAGCCTCCAGCGCGCCGTCCGCACCCTCCGGCGTCAGCGCCATTGGCCAGCTCTCGCCCGGCGACACCTCCGACCTGAGCCGCGAGACCGTCACCTCCATTGACGCCACCGAGCGCGGACTCAAGCAGATCAACCGCGGCCTGACCACGCAGGAACAGAAAACCGTTGCTCAGATCAAGGAATTCCTCAAGCAGGCCAAGGCTGCCCTGGCCTCCGGCGACGTCGATGGCGCGCATACCCTCGCCATGAAGGCCAAGGTTTTGCTGGGCGAAATCAGCCGCTAGCGCTCGCCCCAGCTCAGCTTGTTGCGCAGCGCCTCAAAGAATCCGCTCTCGCTCAGCCGCACCAGGTTTACCGTGTGGCTCGATCGCCGGCAGCGCACCTCGTCGCCCATGTGCAGTTCCAGCATGTTCTGGCCATCCACCGTCAGCAGCGCATGGTTCGGCACTGCCTCAACGCGCACCGTCAGGGAGGCGTCGCCGCGCACCACAATCGGCCGCAGCGTCAGCAGATGCGGACAGATAGGCGTCACCACCATCGCATCCACATCCGGCGTCAGAATCGGCCCGTTCGCCGCCAGCGTATAGGCCGTCGAGCCCGTCGGCGTGGACACGATCACCCCATCTGCGCGAAACCGCGCCACCATCTTGCCGTCCAGCTCCACGGCAAAGTCGCCCATCCGCGCAATGTCGCCCTTGGAGACAACAACCTCGTTCAGTGCCTCAAAGGTGCCCAGCACCTTGCTCTGCCGCCACACCGCGGCATGCAGCATCGTGCGCGAGTCCAGCGTGTGGCAGTCGTTGCACCAGCCCTCCAGCGTCGCGTACAGGTCGCCCAGCCGGATCTCCGTCAGAAATCCCAGAAATCCCAGGTTCACGCCCAGAATCGGCGTCCCCGTAGACGCAAAGATGCGCGCCACCGAGAGCAGCGTGCCATCCCCGCCCAGCACAATCACCAGCCCCGGTGAGTGGGCCGGCATATCCGCCCGGTCCACAATCGGCGCCGTCTGGCAATACTCGCCGCCCTCGCGGTCCAGCAGGGGTTCATAGCCGCGCGCGCGCAGCCACGCCACCAGGTCCGGCAGCAGCCGGGCAAGCTCTTCCTTCTGCGGTTTGCAAACTATCGCAACGCGAATCATGCGGTCCCAGTGTAACGGAAAACTCCCTTCCCAGCGTCGGCAACAAGCCGGCGTCAACTCTTCGCCGTGTCATCCTCCGCACGGCGCGCGTACAGCAGAAACTCCCGGTTCCCTTCCGCTCCCGTAATCGGCGAGGGAATCGTCTCCACCACCTGCCAGCCCAGCCCGCGCACGCACTCCGCCACGCGCGCAACAGCCTGCCGGTGCACCTCCGGGTCGCGAACGATGCCGCCCTTGCCCACATGCCCGCGTCCCGCCTCAAACTGTGGCTTGACCAGGATGACGGCCTCGCACAGCTCCGGAGCCGCCGCCAGCACCGGCTCCAGCAGCAGCGTGGCGGAAATGAACGACACATCCATCACCAGCAGCGTAAGCGCCGGCATGCCCGCCCCCGCCAGCGACGCAGCCTCCAGCATCCGCGCATTGGTACGCTCCATCAGCCGTACCCGCACGTCATTGCGCAGCTTCATCGCAATCTGGCCAAAGCCCGTATCCACCGCCGTTACGTGCGCCGCGCCATGCTGCAGCAGGCAGTCCGTAAACCCGCCCGTCGAGGCGCCCACGTCCAGGCACGACCGGCCCGTCACATCGATCTTCCAGTGCTCCAGCGCCCCGGCCAGCTTCAGCCCGCCCCGGCTCACGTAGGGCAGGTCCTCGCCCAGCAGCCGAACGGCCGCCTCCTGCGCCACCATCGCTCCGGGCTTGTCCACCTTCTGCTCCTGCACCAGCACCCGCCCGGCCAGGATCATCGCCCGCGCCCGCTCGCGGCTGGCCACAAGCCCGCGCTCCACCAGCAGCACATCCACCCGGACTTTTGATCCTGCCTTCTCTTTGTTCATCGGTGTTGCGGCTGCGGCGCCTTGCCTTCCTTGTTCTGCTCGCAAACAGTTGAGGGTCATTCCCGCATTCAGGAATGACCCTCGTGGTCCATGCGGACGCTGACCGGTTACGGCATGGTCTGGCAGTTTGCCAGCGTGTAATTCGCGCCGTAGGTGGACTGCATCAGAGCCGGCGGCAGGTAGCAGGGCTGTCCGGCGCCCGGCTTCCGGCTGGCCGTGATTGCGTTGCCGCTCACTCCGTTCTGGTTGCTCACGCGAACATCCACAATGTTGCCCTGCACCAGCACCGTCGTATCCATAATGTCCTGATCCGTCCGGATAATGGTCAGGTACGGGCTGTCCGGCGAAACCACATACACCTTGCCGTACAGCGAGTTCGACACCGACATCACCGTGCGCGGATGCCCCACCACGGCCACCGTCTTCTCCACCGTGTGGCTGCTCAGGTTCAGAATCGAAACCGTGCCGTCCGTCTGGTTGGCGGCATATGCGCGGCTGCCGTTGTAGAGCGCAGTCACGCTGGCCGGATTGTTGCCCACCGGAATCGTAAACGTGGTGCCGAAGGTCGAGCTGTCGTTGCCATACTCGTCCAGGCTCACGTCAATCACCGTCACGGTGCCGCCGTCGTAGTTGGCCACCACCAGTTGCTGGGTCGCCGAGTTGTACTCGGCATACACCGGCCCCGCCGTCGCCGTCATTCCGCTCGTTCCGTTCGGCGGCGTAATCCCCGTCGCCTCCACGGCCGTGGTCGAAAGCGGCAGCGTCGGATGGCAGGTCACCGTCTGGCCGGTCTGGCTGGTAAACGGCGTGCAGGCATCCAGCGTGTTGTTCTGCGTGTTGATCACCGTCACGGTATCGCTGCCCCGGTTCAACACAAACAGCCGCTTGTCGTCGCTTCCCTGCACGGCATACACCGGGCACTTGCCCAGCGGAATCCGCGCCGAGACGGTGTAGTTCGCCACTTCAATCGCGTCCGCCTCGCCCGCCACCGGCACGCCCGCCGGATTCTGGTTGCAGCTCACGCCGTAGGGCAGATTCTGGCTGATGGCAAAGTCGCGCTGCTCCACCCTGGTGGGTCCCACAATGGCGATCGGCGTCTGCGCCACCGGAATCGACAGCTTGAAGGTCTGCGGGCTGCCCGAAAGCACATCCACCGCATTCGCATTCACGTCCGCCGTCCAAAGCCCCACCGACGGCGAAAACAGACCAATGGTCTGCGCCGTGGTCGGCAGCGTAGTGTACGTAATCTGCTTCTCCTGCAGGTTCGTGGACACAGGAAAATTCGTCAGCGTGCCATCACTGTTCACCGTGTAGCCCGTCGCGCCGTTCGAGTCCACCGTAAACGCATTCGGGTTCGGACCGATCGGCGACTGCGCCATGATCGTGTCGCCGGAGTAATCAATCACCGTCGCCACGCCCGCCGAGGTGGGCGAAGGCGACGAAACCACCACCGCCAGCGCCGTCGGCTGCGCAGCCGGACCGTTGGGGTTGATGGGCGTAATAACCGGCCGGTATGCAGTTCCGCATCCGGCAACCAGGGCCGCTGCCACAAAGGCCGCACCCAACTGTACCAATCGCATAGGCGCCTGGCCTGAATTCATGGGAAAAAGACTCATTCAGTTCGTTCCTGCTTACCCCGTGATTGTAAATCAGCAGACCCATGGTCCGGGGACCCGCGGGCACACCGGGAGTCACACACGACACTGCCCGCTCCGCCCAGCACGCGCACCCCGCCGCCGTGCAGGCACACGCTGCCCTTCCGCGTGCCGCATCTGCCACAGCCCCGCGCCTTTAGCTCTACCTCCCAACAGGCCGCTCAGACTCAGCGATGCACAACCTCCACAACCGCGCTGTCCGGGCCGCTCCACGCCGCCGCGCCCTTGTGCGTCAGCTGGTGCGTGGCCTCGTCCCAGTGCAGCTTCGTAACCGCGCCCGCGCCCTTCTCGTAGGCGTAGGTCATGCCATCGTCGTTAAAGAGCGTAAAGCTGCTGCTGGCCCCCGGATACACGCGCACTTTGGCGATCGCCTGCTTCTGGTGCGTGCTCTCCACCGGCGCTCCAAGAGGCACAATCGATCCCGCGCGCACAAATACGGGAATCGTATCGATAGGCGCCTCGGCCGTAATCGTCTGCCCGCCCTTCAACCGCTCATTCGTCCAGTAGTTGTACCAGTCGGCTCCGGCCGGCAGATACACCTTGCGGCTGGTCGCCCCCTGCTCCGTAACCGGGGCCACCAGGAAA
>JAJYBT010000240.1 GCA_021778875.1 Acidobacteriota bacterium
CGGCCCCTCTTCCCGGATGTATTGGCCGATTTGGAACTCGCGCAGTTTCTGAATCACGTACGGCCCGATGAAGAGCGCAATCAGCAGCGCCGTGAGCGAGGCAAAGGCCGTGCGAAACGTCAGATAGCGGAAGATGCGGAACGGGTGAAAGAACGGATAGAGCTTTTGATAGAGCAGCCAGTAAAGCAAGGGGCCTCCCGAGCCGGATTGAGGCAGTTTCAGGTAGATTCTACAGGGACGGACGCGAATGCGGCTGTGGATGTGGCCTGGACTGCTTCGCTGCCGACTGGCGCTTCAACTCCGCCGCAAAGGCCCGCTCGCGATCGTCGATATAGCTGCGATAGCCCTCTGGATCGATGAATGCGTTGCGGTCGCCGGCCTTCCAGCGCGCATACTTCTGCTGCAACCCGAAATAGCCGCCGTGAGCACCCAGAAATATATCGCACCGAAGGCCTCTGAGCACCTCAAACTCATGCGCATAGTCCTCGGCAATCCGCGGATACGCCGTGTTCCCAACCAGCTTGTAACCCGGATTTACATTGGGGCTGCCGACAATGACTACGCGCAGCGTTCTGCCCGCCTCCGGCTCGTCCAGCGTCCAGGTTGTCGTTCCTTTTGTGTGGCCCGCGGTCAGATGGGCGGTCAGAACGGTATCGCCCAGGCGCACCTTGTCGCCATCGTGCAACACGCGGTCCACATGCGTGGGCGGAAACCACATGGACTTGTCCGAGGCGTAGTTGAAATCATTCCTCCCGCCCGACTCCACCACAGGCACATCCGCGTCCATGACGAAATATCGCGCCCCCGTCATGCGCTTGATTTCGGCGCTGCCTGCGCAGTGATCGTAGTGCCCATGGCTGATGAGCAAAATCCTGATGTCGCTGAAGTGGAAGCCCAGTTCCTCCACGCTCTTCTTGATCAGTGGCACGGAAGACTCAAGACTGCTGTTGATGAGGATGTCACCCTGGGGCGTAACGATGAGGTAGGACGCGAGATCCGCGCTGCCCACGTAATATAGGTTGCCCACAATGCGGAACGGGGGGAACGGCGTGGTCCACGCAGGATCCATCGCCGCCAAAGGCATCGCCAGCAGACAAGCCGCCACCAGAACCGCGCAACCAACAAATTTCTTCAGCGTCACTTTCCCTCCGCAAATGCGGTTTGATCCCTGATTGCTTCGATCGCCCGCTCCAGCCGCACGCCGCGCGAGCCCTTCACCAGCACGGCATCGCCTGCACGCAGGTTTTGCTTAAGCCACTGGCCTGCGGCCTCGGCATCCGGCAGAAACAGCGAGGCAACGCCCCCGGCGCAGGCCGCCGTAGCCAGATGCACCGCATTGCCGCGCACGCCCACCACAATGTCAAGACCGCTGTCGGCGGCGGCCTTGCCGCACGTGACGTGGAGATCGGGGCCGTGCTCGCCCAGTTCGAGCATCTCGCCCGCCACCAGGATGCGGCGGCGCGCAGGACGTGCAGCCAGGGTGTGAATCATGGAGCGCAGCGCCTCGGGGTTGGAGTTGTAGCAGTCATTGAGCAGAGTGACGCCGCCAATCTCCATCACCTCGCCGCGCTTGTCGCCGGCCGTCAGCGACTCCAGCGCCTTGACGGCAGCATCCAGTTCGACTCCCGCCTCGAGGGCCACGGCAAGCCCCGCCATCGCGTTGGATCCGTTGTGCGCGCCAAGCAGGCGCAGCGTGAACGCGCCCTCGCGCTCCCCGGCCCGATAGCGCAGGTGCAAGCCCGCCAGATCCTCACTCTCCTCGATAATCTGCGGATCGGCGCACGGCCCATTGCCAAAATAAGCGACCTTGCCGGGAAAGTCGCGGCCAAACTGCGAAACATACGGATCGGAGCAGTTCAGAAAAGCCACGCCGGTTGTGGGCAACGCGGCCACAAGCTCAAATTTGGCGCGGGCAATTCCGGCCTGACCCTCGGCAAAATTCTCGATGTGCGCCGTGCCGACGTTGGTCACCACGCCCCAGTCCGGCGCGGCAATGCGCGCCAGCGCGGCAATCTCTCCAGAATGATTCATGCCCATTTCGATGACGGCATACTCGTGCTCCGGTTCTAGGCGCAGAAGTTGCAGCGGCAGCCCGTATGCATTGTTCAGGTTGCCCGCGGACTTCAGCACGTTGAACTTCGCACCCAACGCGGCGGCGATTGCTTCCTTGGTCGTCGTTTTGCCTGCCGACCCGGTCACGGCCACCACGCGCTTGCCCCACTGGCGGCGCACATGCGCAGCCAGCGACTGCAAAGCGATCAGCGTGTCCTCTGCAATCAGCAGCGGCACAGCCAGCGCTGCGTCCGGCAGGCTGGCCACACGCGCGCGCGACACAACCGCGCCCACCGCGCCGCGTTCCACCGCAGCGGCAACAAAGTCGTGCCCATCCAGTCGCTCGCCGCGCACCGCAAAGAACAGCTCCCCGGCGGCCACCGTTCGCGAGTCAATGGAGTAGCCCTGCGCCACCAGCGCGCCCGGCTGCGAAATGCTGGCCGGCGCCTCCAGTACCGCGCCCGCGCCCACAGCCACCTCAGCCAATGTTAGTTTCATCGCTCTCCACCGTATCCCAGTTGCTTGAGCGAGGAAAGCGCAATCTCCGCATCGTCAAAAGGAATCGTACGTCCGGCCAGAATCTGCTCCCGCTCGTGACCTTTGCCTGCGATGAGAATCACGTCATGCGGCCTGGCCTCTGCGAGCGCCAGCCGGATGGCCGCCGCACGATCCGGCTCGATGCTGTACCGAACGCCGCTGGACTTGAGGCCCAGCTCAATTTCAGCCAGAATCGCCATCGGCTCCTCTGAGCGCGGATTGTCGCTCGTGGCGACAACCAGGTCGCTTCCCTCGCCCGCCGCCTGCCCCATCTTCGGGCGCTTGGTGCGGTCGCGGTCGCCGCCGCAGCCGAACACGGTAATCACGCGTCCGCCGGATGGCGCAGCCATCTGCCGAGCCAGGGTTGTCAGATTGCGTAGCGCGTCGTCGGTGTGAGCGTAGTCCACAATCACGGTGAAAGGCTGGCCCGCGTCCACGGGCTGAAAGCGGCCTGGAACCGGCCTGAGCCGCGGCACATAATCCACGAGATCAGCAAAAGGCACGCCCCGCGCCTGCGCCGCCGTCAACGCTGCAAGCAGATTGAGGATGTTCACCTCACCAGCCAGGTGCGACGTCACGTGCGCTTGGCCTGCCGGGGTCTCCAATTCCAACTCCGCGCCGCCCGGCGTGAGCCGGTAGCTTGCCGCGCGCCAGTCGCCCTGGCCGATTCCGTAGGTACGAATCTCCGCTCCGGCCTTGCGCGCCGCCTCAGCCAGTCGCGCGCTGTGCGGATCATGCGCATTCAGCACCGCCACGCGCGGCGCCGGGTATACCGTGCCGTCAAACAGCAGGCGCTTGGCCGCGAAGTACTTTTCCATCGTCTCGTGATAGTCAAGATGGTCGCGGGTCAGGTTTGTAAAGACGGCCACGTCAAAGTCGATGCCCGCCGCGCGGCCCTGGTCGAGCGCATGGCTCGACACCTCGGTCACCAGCTCGGTGGCTCCGCTTCCCGCGCCCTCTGCCATCAGCTCAAACAGGTCGCGCGACTCAGGCGTGGTGTGCAGCGAACGGCGCACCTCGCCAGCCACATGATACTCGATGGTGCCCACCAGCACAGTCTTTCGATTCGCCGCGTTCAGCAGCGCCTCGGTCAGGAATGCAGTGGTCGTCTTGCCGTTGGTGCCGGTGATGCCCGTGGCCGCAAGAGTGCGCTCCGGGTGGCCAAAGAAGGCCGCCGCAGCCTGTGCGAGCGCGCGCCGTCCGTGCTCCACTTCAAGCACAGGAACACCGGCTTTGTAGACCACCAGATGATCGAAGGCCTGCGAAGAGTCTGTGATAATGCCCAGCGCGCCTGCTGCTAGGGCCTTGTCAATGTATCGGTTGCCGTCGGTCGAGCCGCCCTTCATGGCCACAAACACCGCGCCCGGGCGCACGCGCCGCGAGTCATATTCAACGCCCGTCAGCCGCTGCGTCGAATCACCGGAAGCACCGACAGACGCCACTTCTGCTATGAGTTCGTTCCACGTCATCTCGTGCTTGATTGTAGATTGCCGGGGCGCAATCACCAGACGGCAGCGGTGCTGATCACCGCCCGCAGCGCACCACGATCTTCGTTCCCGTCGCAACCTGCGTGCCCGGCGCCGGGGCCTGCTCCCGTGCGGTGCCGTCGCCACTGACCTCAACATCGAGACCCGCTGCGGCTGCCGCCTCAATCACCTTGCGCACCGACAGGCCCACAAGTGAAGGAACCGTCAGCCTTTTGCCGTCGCCGATGGTCACCTGCGTGACAGCCTTTTGCGCAGGCGTCTGCCCCTGCATTGCGACTGCGGGCGCCGGGTTTGCCAACGCTGCTTCCCGTGCGGCGCCCGGCTTCTTGCCTGGCTTGGCCACGGACTCTGCCGAAACTGGCGAGGATTGGTCGGTAGTAAAAGATTGGGCCGGAGCGGTGCGCAGCGGGTCGTCCGCCGGCAGATCGTTGACCGCCGAGTAGAGCGCGTTGATATCTTCCTGGTCTACCCCGGCGTCGTCTTCAGACGTCGTCTCATGCGTCTTTGACGGCGCATGCGGAGGCTGCACGTCAATGTCGTGCGGAACGCCAAGGTATTCCAGCACCTGCTGCGCCACCTCTGCAAACACAGGCGCTGAGACCGTGGTGCCGTAGTAGTTTCCCTTGGGCGAATCGATCACCACGGCCACAGCAATCACAGGATTGTTCACTGGCGCAATGCCGGCAAACGATGCAATGTGCACCGTCTTCGAGTAGCGATGCGTGACCGGGTCAATCTTCTGCGCGGTGCCCGTCTTTCCGCCGGATGAGTAACCATTGAGTTGCGCCGGCTTCCCCGTGCCGTACAGCACCACGCCTTCCATCATCTTGCGCATCTCGGCGGCGGTCATCGTCGAAATCACGCGATGCGCCCCCGCAGGCAGCGGATTGGGCAGGTCTTCTCCGGGCCTGAAGGGCTCAGCCTTCAATGCAGGTGAGAGCTGCCCGTCTGTTGCGCGGTCCAACTGCCCAGGCATCAGCACGCGCGGCGGCAAGTACACCCCGCCATTGGCGATTGTGGAAACCATGGAGACCAGTTGCAGCGGCGTGACGCCCACCTCCTGCCCAATGGCAAGGGATCCGATCGACGATCCGTTCCATTTGCTCGTAGGCCGCAACAGGCCGCGCGTCTCGCCCGGCAACTCCATGCCTGTGCGGCTGCCAAAGCCAAAGTCGCGGATGTATTGATAGAAGCGGTCCTGGCCCACCTTCAGCGCCAGCTTCACCGCCGCCACATCGCTTGACCGCGCCAGCGCCGTGGCCACCGTCACCGTCCCCAGCCCGCGGTCGCTCTTGTCGTCGTGGATGACGCGGCCGGCCAGCGTAATCTGCCCGCCCTGGCAATCAATCATGTCTTCGGGCTTGGCCAAATGCTGATCGAGCGCCGCCGAGTAGGTGACCAGCTTGAACACTGAGCCAGGCTCATACACGTCGCTCACCGCGTGATTCCGCAACAGCGCTGATGTGGTGTGACGAAAATCGTTGGGGTTGAATGCCGGC
>JAJYBT010000241.1 GCA_021778875.1 Acidobacteriota bacterium
TGCTTCAACGGCAAACTGCGCATCATTCTGCCTCGACGCGCTTTCCGGCGGCGACATTGCAGGGAACGGTTCAACGAGATGCGGAATGCTTCCCGCCGCGCTCACTGACATGGCGCACATCAGAAATGACCGGCGGTTCATCGAGGTCGACAGCAATTCGCGCCCGGTGCGATTCATACTCTCTAGAGCACACATCTCCGCGCTCGGCTCTGAGCCAATCGATTGTGAGAAGGAATTCGTTGTCATCGCACACCTCCCTTACGCTACCCGCACCTCGGCGAGCGTAATGCGCCGTGGATCGTTCATTCCCAGGCGGTGCGCAGTATCGGCCGCGGTGGCAATGTAGCGCGGCGCGCGGCCCTCGGCATCGAGCGTCTTGAGCCCCTTCTCGGCCCGCTTGCGCTCGATGATCTGCCACCCGATCGTATCGAGCGCCACCGGATCATGCGCGACAATCAGCGCGTTGTGCTGCCAGGTGAATTCCGGCTTGAAGCTCGGCCCGCCTTCAAAGCAGGCGTTTGTCGCATCGCAAATCGTCAGGCGCAGCTTTGCCCGTATCTCCGGCAGCATGTTCACGTCCGCGATATACGGGTCACATCCATTCGGGTGGTACTTGTTGGGATTGTGAATCACGCCATACATATTCTTCAGCGCAATTGAAACCCCGGCGCCATCGTGATCCTTCAGGACTGGAACATTGATCAGCACGTCGCATCGCTGCGTCAGAATTTTCGACAGCCTGCTTCCAACAGTGCCCCAGGTCACCAGTTCGCCTTCATAACCCACGCGGTCGGTGCCAAAACACTGCACCTGATTTCCGCCCGTGCGTATTCGAAATCCTGCGCGCTCCAGTTCCACGCTATCGCGATCCCAGATCACAATCTGCTGCGGCCTGACGCCCGCTCCCTGCAGCCTTTCACAAATCGCCTCCACCAGCGGCACATTGCTTGAAAGTCCGCGCCCGCCCAGCGTGTTCACCTTCACGCCGACCATCAGCCCTCGGCGGACAAGCCTCGTCCAGGGCTGCATTGGTTCATCGGCGCCAAAGATGCTTTGCATCGCATGATCGAGCAAGGTGACCACGCGGCGTGAGTCGACAGCACCCTCCGCGTCGCGCAGCAACGCATCATGCGCAATCGCAACTCTGGCTTTCGTTGCAGAGGAAGCAGTCTCTGCTGAATCCAGCGGAAAAGCACTTTCCCCGGCGGCAGCACCCGCAGCTCCAGCAAGGCAATTGCTCAAGAAACTCCGCCGGCTCGTGATGCGCTCGTTGCGCATAATGCATTCTCCACAGGGACGCGCCAGGCCATACGCAGCCAAGCATGATATACCGCTCCCGGCAGCGCATCTCAGTGACGCGGGACACAACAATCTTTGCCCTGATCGCCAGTCCGCATAGCGCACACCCCGCCGTTTCCTTCATTCGGCGGGAATACATTCGATGCAGCGAGCAGAAAAGGAAGATCGGCTCTTCGCCCTTCTAACCGGCGGAGATGGAGGATGTTGCGCACCGCATGGCGCCGCATTCTGCGGGCCGCGCAAAATTCGCTGTTGCTTTTTAGCCGGTCTCCTGCGAATATCGAAATATGCAAGGTCGCCCCTGTTGTCGCCGCTGTTCGCCGCTTCGCGCGCAGAGGTGACCTGGGTCTAAAAGTTCGAAGTTAATTCCAAGGTTTCTGAATGCCCGCGATGCAGCCATAGCTGCCGCGGGATTTTTTTGTTTTTGGCAAAAGGGGAAGAAATGACTGAAGCTGTTCAATCTAAAGAGACCAAGGCGCAGCGTTCTGAGCGCTTGAAGCGCGAAAAGAACCCATGGGAAGCCTTCGATGAAGTGCGCGCTTTTGCACGGCAGGGGCGCTCCAGCGTCGTTCCCGAGTGGGCATCGACGTACTTCAAGTGGTGGGGCGTCTACACGCAGGGCGACGGCGTGGGCGCGACCGGCGGCAAGGGTGGCGAGGGCGTCACCTCCGACTACTTCATGATGCGCATCGGCATCCCCAATGGCATTCTCACCGCCCACCAGCTTCGCATCATCGCCGGAATCACACGCAAGTACGCTCGTAACCTGGCCGACATCACAGTACGCCAGAACATCCAGCTCCACTGGCTCACCATCGAGTCGCTTCCCGAGGTGGTGGACGCGCTCGACGCCATCGGCCTCTCGCCCAAAGGAGCCTGCGGCGACGTAGTGCGCAACGTCACCGGTTGCCCTCTGGCCGGGGTGGACGCGGATGAACTCATCGACTCATCGCAGCTTGCCATCGATATTGCGCGATTGCTCACGGCCAACCCGGAGTTCTACAACCTGCCGCGGAAATTCAAAATCTCCGTCACCGGCTGCCCCACGTGGTGCAACTACCCGGAGATCAATGACGTCGCCCTCACGCCGGTGGCGCACAGCGGCCAGGTGGGCTATGCACTGCGCGTGGGTGGCGGGCTCTCAAAGGAACCGCATCTTGCCATCCCCATCGATGCCTTCATCCTGCCCGATCAGGCTCTCCGCGTTGTGCGCACGGTTGTTGAAATCTTCCGCGATCAGCAGGGCCTGCGCGAGAATCGCGATCGCGCCCGCTTGAAATATCTTTTCCTGAAAGAGGGTTGGACTCCCGAATCGTTTCGCGCTGAGCTCCAGTCGCGCCTCGACTTCACGCTGCTTCCCGGCGTGCCCGAGAACGTGCCCGACGAAACCCTGCGCGACCACGCCGGCATTCATCCGCAGCGGCAGCCCGGCCTCAGCTACGTTGGCGCGTCCGTGCTGCGCGGACGCATGACGGGCGACCAGTTGGAAGCCGCAGCCGATCTCGCCGATCGCTACGGCACAGGAGAACTCCGCGCTACCGTCTCACAGAACCTTTTGTTCATCAACGTTCCCTACCAGAAGTCCGGTGAACTGGCGCGCGAGCTCGGCAAGCTCGGCCTGCATGTCGAAGGCTCTTCCTTCTGGCGCGGCGCAATCGCCTGCACAGGCACTGAGTTCTGCAAGCTGGCCATCACTGAGACCAAGGGCTTTACCCGCTGGCTGGTGGAGGAGCTTGAGGAGCGCCTGCCGCAGTTCGATCAGGATCTCCGGCTTCATGTGACCGGCTGCCCCAACGGCTGCGGCCAGCACTGGATCGCCGACATCGGCATCGAGGGCAAGAAAATCAAGCACGACGGCAAGCTCACCGATGCGTACTACTTCTGTCTCGGCGGAGCCGTGGGCCGCGACTCATCCATTGCGCGCCCGGTTGGATTTCGCTGCCCCGCGCCGCTTGTTCCGGAAGCGATCGAGCGCCTGCTGCGCGAATATCTCGCCAGCCGCACTCAAAATGAAAATCTTCGCACCTGGTTCCAGCGCCATTCTGACGACGAGTTGCGCGCTCATCTTGCCGGAGAGTCTTTGCCGGCTGTTGAACGCGACCTGCCCGCCGGCCGAGTACCACACGCCGTGGCCGATTGAGGATGCAACCCATGAGTCTGCTGCCCATCTTTCTCAAACTCGACAACCGTCCCTGCCTGCTGGTCGGCGCAGGCAATGTTGCGCTTGAAAAAATCGGCAGCCTGCTCAAGACAGGCTTGCGTCTGCGCGTCGTCGCGCCCGATGCCAGACCCGAAGTGCAGCAGTTGGCAGCCGCGGGCAAGCTCGAATGGGTCCAGCGCCCGTTCGATCTCAACGACCTCGACGGCAACTTCCTGGTCATCGCCGCAACTGATTCCCCTGAGGTCAACGCATCTGTCTATCGTGGAGCAGTCGAGCGCAACATCCCCTGCAACAGCGTGGATGACATTCCCAACTGCGATTTCTTTTTCGGCTCGGTCGTGACCCGCGGCGCATTGCAGATCGCCATCTCCACAGCCGGGGAAAGCCCCGCGGTCGCGCAGCGTCTGCGCCGCGAAATCGACGAGCAGCTCCCACAGGACCTGGGACCATGGCTCGAAAACCTCGGCCAGCTTCGCCGCGACATTCTTGCGACACATCCCCGCGGCGACGCCCGCAAAGCTCTCCTCCACCAGCTCGCGCAGCGTCAGGTCTGCGGCGCTGCCTCGTGCCCCTCGCGCCACATGGCCCTTGCGCCGCTTGTGCCCGAAACTGCCACCGGCGAGGGCAAGGTCTATCTGGTCGGCGCCGGTCCCGGTGCCCCCGACCTGCTCACCGTGAAAGCGCTGCGCCTCATTCAGTCCGCGCAGGTCATCCTCCACGATGACCTTGTCCCCGATGCCATCCTGCAGCTCGCCCCACAGTCCGCTGAAGTCGTCAACGTGGGCAAACGCTGCGGCGTAAAGAACATCACGCAGCAGGAGATCAACGAGCTGATGGTGAAGCACGCCCGCGCAGATCGCAGCGTGGTTCGCCTCAAAAGCGGAGACCCGCTCCTCTTTGGCCGCGCCGCAGAGGAAATGGCTGCGCTCGCCGAAGCGGACATCCCGTATGAAGCCGTTCCCGGAATCAGCGCCGCCTTCGCAGCCGCGGCAGCCGTCGGCTGCTCGCTCACCAGCCGCAACACGGCATCCAGCGTAACCTTCTCCACAGGCCATCACGCGCAGTCCCACAGCCAGGCGCCTCTGCCTCAGTTGGAGGACGCGACCCGCGTCGTCTACATGCCCGGCCGCGATCTGAGCCTGCTCGCGCTTGAGTGGCTTCAGGAAGGTCTCCCGCGCGAGTTCCCTTGCGCCCTGGTCTCGCGCGCCGCCCAGCCCGACCAGCAGATTCGCTACACCACGCTCGCTGAGCTGGGCGAAGCCGAACCCACCCTTGCACCCAGCCTCCTCATCGCCGGCTGGGCGGTGCAGGAATCATCCGCCACCTGCCCCACTGCTATGGACAGAGCAGCAGCCGCACTCGCCTGAGGACATGCACGCCGAAAGCCAGATGCCGCGCCAGGCCGCGTTCAACCACCCGGCCTGCCTTTATACTGAAGTGTCTGCTATATGCAGACGCACGGGCTGAAAATGAGGCTCGTCGCAAAGGAGCGGGCCTTGGCTCAGGCAGAAATCGGCATCATCGGCGGCAGCGGACTCTACTCCATGCCCGGATTCACCAACGTCCGCGAAGAGCGCGTGGAAACGCCCTTCGGCGACCCTTCCGACGTTTTCGTCCTCGGCGAACTCGAGGGGCGCAAAGTCGCCTTCCTCGCCCGCCATGGGCGCGGCCATCGCATCCTGCCATCAGAGCTGAACTTCCGCGCCAACATCTACGCCTTCAAGAAACTCGGCGTCGAGCGCATCCTGTCCGCCTCAGCCGTCGGCTCCCTCAAAGAAGAGCACAAGCCCACCGACTTCGTCATTCCCGACCAGTTCATCGACCGCACCTTCCATCGCGTCTCCACTTTCTTTGGCGATGGCATCGTGGGCCATGTGGCCTTTGGCGATCCCGTTTGCGCCACCGTCGCCCGCACCGCGGCCCAGGCCTGCGCCACGGTCGGTGTCGTGGGCAAACTGGGCGGCACCTATGTCTGCATGGAGGGCCCGCAATTCTCCACCAGGGCCGAGTCGAACCTCTACCGCAGTTGGGGCGCCGACGTCATCGGCATGACCAACCTGCAGGAAGCCAAGCTGGCCCGCGAGGCCGAGATCTGCTACGCTACCGTGGCCATG
>JAJYBT010000242.1 GCA_021778875.1 Acidobacteriota bacterium
GCAGAGCCAGTGGCAGCGGCGGTGGACGAACTAGACCGGCTGTGCGAGTTCCTGACCAAGTCCCTGGACGTTGCGGAAGCAAATGCGGATGCCCTGCGGCTGCACAAAGAGACGATCCGGCTGGATGAACTGCTGCACACGATGGTGGACCTGTATGAGCCGAATATGGCCGAGCGCGGTATCCGCGTAACACTGCACAGCTCAGAAGAAGTGCTGGTGGCAGGTGACGCAGCACTGGTTCACCGGATGATGGCGAACATTTTCGACAACGAACTAAAGCATCTGAAGCCGGGGTGCAGCGTCCGCATTCACCTGCGAGGAGAGAACGACGCCGGATGGATTGTGGTGGAGGATGACGGGCCGGGCTTCCCGGAAGAGGTTGCCACGAAGATGTTTGAGAAGTATGCCAAGGGGCGGAGCTCAACTGGATCAGGCCTGGGGCTGGCATTCGTCGAAGCGGTGGTGCGAGCGCATGACGGTTCGATTGACGCGGTGAACCTGCCGGGCAAAGGCATCCGATTGACGATTGGCCTACCGCTGGCAAAGGCAGAAGCGAAAATCCCAGTCACAGCAAACTGAGAAGCCGGAGTTCCCTGCCCCGGCTTCGAAATTCCCTCGCGCTATTTTCTTTAGTCGTGCACGGTGACGGCTGCTCCGGAGTATGTGACGGCGTGGTCGGGATCGGGCGTGATGGCTCCGCCGACTCCGTGATTGGGGCGGACGAAGATGATATTGAAGGTGCGGGTGGTGGGCATTCCCGGATAGGAGCCGGAGCGCGCGCCGATGGTGAGGGTGTGGGTGGCATCGTTCCAGACGATGGGGATGGTGGTGTATGCACCTTTCTCGTAGCTGTAGGTGTCTCCCTGGTCCTCGTAGAGGGTGAAGTGTCCGTCGGCGCCGGGATAGATGCGGAGGTCGATGGGAGCCCCGGGCTTCTCGGCGGCATACTCGATCTCCGGCCCCATAGGCAGAATGGAGCCGGCGCGGACATAGAGCGGAATTTGGTTGAGCGGCGCGGGCGCATTGAAGCGCCGGTCGCCGAGTAGTGTTTCGCCCGTCCAGAAGTCATACCACTTCGGCGACGGCGGGAGATAGACGTAACGGGCGGTGGCTCCCTGGTGCGTCACAGGGCTGACGAGGATATCGGGGCCAAACATGAATTCGTCGCCGATGTTCCAGACCTTACGGTCAGACTGCCAGTCCATGACGAGCGGGCGCATGATGGTGTAGTCGTTGTGCGTGACCTGCCAGGCCAGCGAATAGATGTAGGGCAGCAGGCGGTAACGGAGCTTGTCATACTGGACGAGCGTGGGCGTGGCTGCACCGTAGCTGAAGACTTCGTTCTCGTTGTTGGCGCGGTGGCCGTGGGTGCGGAAGATCGGGCAGAAGACGCCGAACTCATACCAGCGCGTGTAGAGCTCCTGGTAGGCGGGATCGTGGGTGTCGCGTGCGAGCGGTGGGCCGTAGCCGGCGATGTCTGTCGTCCAGTACGGCATGCCGGAGAGAGCAAAGTTAAGCCCGGCAGGCACTTGCCGTTGGAAAGACTGGAAGGTGCTGTAGACGTCACCTGACCATGTAGTCGCGGCGTAACGCTGGTCGCCCGCAAACCCTGAGCGGGTGAGGATAAAAACGCGCTTCTGGCTCGTAGTGTCGCGCCAGTGCGTGTACACGTTGCCGGTGTGCATGAGCGGGAAGATGTTGGTGTAGAGCGCGCCATTGCCGATGTGGAGCAGCTTGCTGTAAAGCTCGGTGTCACTCTCGCCACCGTGGGTGAAGGCGACTTCCGGTTCAGAGCTGTCGAGCCAGAAGCCATCCCAGCCTTGCGCGAAGAGCTTGCCGACGAGGTGTTGCCAGTAGAAATCGCCGGCTGCAGGATTGGTGGCGTCGTACGTGGTGGTGCCTGGCACCATGTAGCCGAGGGACTTCATGCGCTGGTAATTCACTGACTTGGGATCGAAGGTGGCCCAGACCGAGATCATAGCGTGGATGTGCTCGTCATGCAGCTGGCGAAGCGTGGCGGGGACGTCAGGATAGGCGTTGGGGCGGAATTGGGGATCGCCCTGATGGACCCACCAGAACCAGTCCTGCACGATGTTGTCGAGCGGAACGTGCGCGTCGCGATACTCGGCGGCGATTTTGAGCAGCTCGGCAGAACTGCGATAGCGGTCTTTGGACTGCCAGAATCCATAGGCCCAGCGGCCATACATGGGCGCATGCCCGGTCATATCGCGATATTGATGGATGATCTGGTCGAAGCTGGGACCGTAGAGAAAGTAGTAGTCGATGGCATGCGAGGCGTTCGAGCTGAGGCGCATCTCGGACGGGAAGCGATTGTCGAACCATGAGAGCGCGGCGGTATTCCAGAAGAGGCCGTATCCGTTGGTGGATAGCAGCAGCGGAATGGCGACATCGGTATTTGCCTGGCCGAGCTCGACCGTGGTGCCGCGGTAGTTAAAGGCGCCGTTCTGATGCTGACCGAGCCCGTAGAGGGCTTCGCGGACGGCTGGGTAAAACTGGTCTTTGACGTTGTAGAGTTGCTGGCCGTTGACGGTGGTGGGAACGTAGCGGCGGGGCGCGTCCTGAAATTCCTGGAGGAGGCGGTTGCCTTGCTCGGTCTGGAACTCAAGGTTGCCCCAGGCGAGGGTGATCAGAACCTTGAGCGCGCCGGTATCGACGATGGCGACGGCGGGGCTCCAAAGGGCCTGCTGCTGGTTTGGTTGCGGTTGGGCCTTGGGGATGGTGAGGGTGTATTTGGCTGGCGTGCAGTTTTGAATAAGCCAGGGCTGATGGGTAGTTGCGTCGGCCGCGTTTCCGCTGGGGCTGGCGACGATGTGCACCACGGTGGGTGAGCAGACGGTGAGACGGAGCGTGTCAGTCGCGGTTTTGACGACGACGCTGCCGTTCTGCTGCGTAATGCGGACCTGAGCGGATACAAAGGCACTGGCCAAGAAGGTTGCGGCGAGGACTGCGATGGAGAGAGACCGCGCGAATTTCATACATCCCCCAAATTCAGATTTCCATGTGCCCGGCGAGAGGGCGATTTTAGCCGTTCCAAGTTTAACGGTTTACTGGCGGGATTGTGCGCGGCGGCGGAAAGCGGCGGAGTGAAGGCTAGCCGTTGGCGCGACTGAGCTGAATGATGGCGAGGACGAGGATTGCGAGGCCCGCATACATCCAGGCGCGCGCTTTGGCGGGAGTGCCCTTCCACTCACCGAGCGCGATGCCGATGGCATTGGCAAGGAGGAGCCCGGTGGCGAGGCTGAGCGGCCAGCCAATCTCCGCACCGAGCACGCCCATTTTGGAGGCAGCGGCACCGTAGACAAAGATGCTTCCGCCCCACAGCAGCGCCATGAGGATGGAGAGCAGGTAGTAGCGCGGGGCACGCACCTGGCGGAAGGTGGCAAAGCTGCGGTTCTTGCGGAAAAGGTAAGCGCAGAAGGCGAGGTTGGCGATGGAACCAGAGCCGAGCATGAGCCACCAGACGATGTTGGTGCTGGTGATTCTGCTGAGGCCGGCGTGGCGTGCGGCGGCGGCGACTGGCTGCGCGAGAGCGAATCCTATATTGAAGACGCCGGAAAGAAGGCCGGCTCCGGTGGCGAGCAACAGGCCGATACTGAAGGGGCGCGCGCGGCCGACGAAGTCTCCGCGATGCTGCGGTGCGGCCTCGCGAAGGCGTCCGGCGTATCCGCAAAGCGCGATGCCGATGATTTCGACGGCGACTCCGGTGAGGATTTTGTGTCCTGAAGGCAGCGAGATTTTCTGCGGGGCGAGCAAGGCCAGCGGCAGGAGCGCGCCGAAGGCTGAGCTGATCGCCAGAACAAGCGTGTTCGCCAGAGAGATGCCGATGGCGCTGACGCTTTGTCCGAACATGATGGCGCCAAAACCCCATGCTAATCCGGTGAAAATAGCAATGATGACGGAGTGGGCGGGGGCAAGCGCGATAACGGCAAACAGGTGAGCATGGCTGAATCCGAGGACCCCCGCAGGCAGGACCAGGCAGGAGACGACGATGAAGACGCTCCATACGTTTTCCCAGTGCCAGCGACCGAGGAAGCGCATGGGAAGCGTGAAGCTTCCGTTCATGAGCCCGGAGAGGATGGCGAGGAAAGCTCCGAGGGTGCGTGCGTTTCCCATTTCTTGCAGGATTAGACTATACAACTATACATTCAGCATGCGGGCCTGAATTGAATCCAAACCCAATGTGAGGGCAGAGAATGCCGATGATGAAGGAACTCCTGCAGGGCAGGTTGATTGTGTCCTGCCAAGCGGCGCCTCTTGATCCGCTGGACGACACCGAGACGCTGCGCCGGATGGCTCGTGCGGTGGTTGCGGCGGGGGCTGCGGGGCTGCGGCTCAACAGCGCGGAGCACATTGCGGCGATCCGGCAAGATACTGATGTTCCGATCATTGGGATTCAGAAACGGTATTTCGGGGACGAACTGTACATCACGCCGGATTTTGCGTCGGCGGAGGCTTTAGCCAAGGCGGGCGCGTCCATCATTGCGCTTGACTGCACGGAGCATGCGCAATCGCAGGCGGAGCCGTGGCCCGAGCTGATTGAGCGGATTCATGGTGAGCTGAAGCTGCCGGTGATGGCCGACGTTGCGACGCTGGACGAGGCGGTGGCCGCAGCAGTTCACGGCGCAGACTTTGCAGGAACAACGCTGTACGGATATACGCCGCGGACTGCGGGCCACCGCAGCTTCAACTGGGCAATGCTGGAAGCAATGGTGCGCGAAAGCGGTGTACCTGTCATTGCGGAAGGTCACATTGCGACGCCCGAGGATGCGCGCCGCGCAATTGAGCTGGGAGCGTGGAGCGTTGTGGTGGGTTCGGCGATCACGCGTCCTGGAAATATTACGGCAAACTTTATTCGGGCGATGGAGCCGCGGGATACGGGCCGCACCGTGATCGGCGTGGACATTGGCGGGACGATGACGAAAGCGGCGATTGTGGCCGCGTCCGGGGAGATTACGAGCCCGGCACAGGTGACCACGAATGCATCTGGCGGGAGAGATTCAATCGCCGCAGCATTGACAGAGGCTATCGAACAGGTGACGGGCACAGCCCGCGCGCAGAACATCGAAATCTCTGGCCTGGGGATTGCGAGCGCCGGCGTGATTGAGGCCGAGAGCGGACGAGTATTTGCGGCGACGGAGAATCTACCGCAGTGGGCAGGGTTCCCGCTGGGCAAGTTTGCGGAAGAGAGGTTTGGATTGTCCGCCCGCGTGGTGAATGACGCACAGGCCGCGGTGCTAGCTGAGCTCCATTACGGCAAAGGACGAGGGCGACGCAATTTTGTTGCGATCACGGTGGGTACCGGCGTGGGCGGAGGCATTGTCTGCAATGGAAAACTGGTGCGCGGCCAATACGGCTTTGGGGGAACATTGGGCCACCAGGTGATCGTGGCGGGTGGACGGCGTTGCAATTGCGGACGGCGCGGCTGCTTGGAGGCTTATGTTTCCACGAGCGCGCTGATTGCGGAGTTCAAATCACGCGGAGGTGCCGTGGCGGAAGGGTCCGCGAGCGACGACGCAGCGCTGGCGTTGCGGATTCAGA
>JAJYBT010000243.1 GCA_021778875.1 Acidobacteriota bacterium
GCCGGTGAGATACGCATAGTCTTCGACAACTTCTCTGGGCGTGGGACCGTAGATGAAGTAATAATCCAGCGGGCCGCCCTCGGAGCCAAAGCCGTAGGCGTCGCGCGCCTGCTTGCCAAAGTCAAACCAGGTGCGCCAGGTGTTGTCGAGAAACAGGCCGTAACTGCGTCCGCCGCTGATGGCCAGGAAGAATGGGATGCTCTTGTAGAGCGGGTCCGTGGCCTCCTGCGGGCCCACGTCCGTGTTCCACAGCGTATAGGCCTGGCCGCGGCGGTTGAAGAGGCCTGTCTTGTCGCCGAGACCGTAGAACTGCTCGTCGTCGGGCATCTGCTTGTAGACAGAGAAGCCCCCGAGCTTGAAGTTCGCCGGCCTGCCGATTGCGTCAGCGCAGATCACATGGCCTGCCAGATCGCTCACAACCAGCCGCAGCGGCTTGCGCTCCACGCGCACATCAAGCGCAGCGGTGCGGAAGCCGACGGAGGCCGAGTCGCTCACAGGTTGCACATGCACAGATTTCGTTCGCGCCTCGGGCAACACGGCCCATGAGGCGTCCTCAGGGAGCTGCGCGCCGGAAGCGATGCGCACACGGACAATGTCGTCGCGCAACGCCGTGATGCGCAATTGCGCCTCCCCGGCCTGAATCTGAATACCATCGGGCAGCGCCGTCGCGCCGGTGACGGCGTCCAGCTCAACGCGCGCGGCAGGTGCGGAAGTGGGCGGCTGAGCCGCCGTGGAAGTGGATTGGGTGATTGCGGCGAAAACAGTGATGCAGGCAGCAAAGCAAATGGTGGAGCGATTGATCATTTGTTTCTCCTGAACAGCAAGCCATGTTACCAATCAAGACCGGCCGCCTGCCGCGCATGGCTGTCACAGCGGATACTTCTCCGCCTCAATGCAGTGGCGGGCAACGGCGCGGCTCAGGGCCACGGTATCTGCAGGCGTAAAGCGGGCAAGCCGCCGCAGGATGGCGAGTTGCGTGCGCAGTTCGTCTCCGACGCCGCAGGCTGCCAGCACGCGCCGCGCAGCCTGCTCGGCCAGGGCCATGCTTTCGTCCGCCAGCAGAGCGGTCATCGCGGCAGCCGCGGCAGCCGAGCTTTTGCCTGAAGCCGCCAGTTTTTGCGCGCGCACCAGCGCCGACTCCAGCGCGAAGACCTGGCTGATCATGTCGGCAAGATCGGCCATGACTTCCTGCTGATCCTGCAGAGCGGTCATATAGCGCTGGCTCGCCACGCCTGCGACGAAGAGCGCGATCTTCCGGATTGCCTCCAGCACCTCGGCCTCGCGCGCCAGCGGCTCACCCGTGTCGGCGGATGAATCGAAAGACGGCGGCTGCATGACCTCGTCCATCAGCGATTTGATTTTTGTCAGCAGCGGCAGTTCACCACTCATCGCGCGCTTCATCAGCCAGCCGGTGATGATGAGGCGATTGATCTCGTTGGTGCCTTCAAAAATCCGGTTGATGCGCGCGTCGCGATAGAAACGCTCGGCAGGGTAATCCTCCACGTAGCCGTAGCCGCCCATGGTTGCGACCAGTTCGTCGGCTATAAGCGAGAGCATCTCAGACCCATAGACCTTGAGGATCGAGCATTCAACGGCGTACTCCTCAATGCGGCGCTGCATCTGGCGCGCGTCCTGCGCCTGCTCCGGGGCGAGCTGCGCCAGATTTGCGTCAATCATTCCTGCGGTGCGGTAGGCCATGCTTTCGGCGGCGAACAGGCGCGTGGCTCCGGCAGAGATCTTGCGCTGGATGAGGCCGAACTCCGCAATGGGCTTGCCGAATGACGTGCGCTGTTTGGCGTAGCGAATCATCTCAGCCAGCGCATGGCGCGCCCCGCCCACACAGGCCACGCCTAGCTTGAAGCGGCCCATATTCAGCACGTTGAAGGCGATGTGGTGGCCTTTGCCCGGCTCGCCCAGCAGGTTGGCGGCAGGCACCTTGCAGCCATCAAGCACCAGCGGGCAGGTGGATGAGCCGCGAATACCCAGCTTGTGCTCCTCTGCGCCGACAGTGAGGCCGGGCGTGTCGCGCTCGATGAGAAACGCGGAGAATTTCTCGCCGTCAATCTTGGCAAAGACCGTATAAAGACCCGCGATGCCGCAGTTGGTGATCCACATCTTTTCGCCGTCGAGCGTGTAGTGGGAGCCGTCCTCTGAGAGCGTGGCGCGGGCGCGAATGTTCATCGCGTCGGAGCCGGAGCTGGCCTCAGACAGTCCGTAAGCGCCGATGAACTCGGCGGTCGCAAGCCGGGGCAGGTAGCGCTGCTTCTGCTCCGGCGTGCCATACCAGACCAGCGGCAACGTGGCGATACCGATGTGCGCGCCAAAGGCCGTGGAGAAGCTCGCCAGCACCGACATGTGGTCGGTAATCAGCGTGGAGCTGACCTTGTCCAGCCCCATGCCGCCGTACTCTTCGGGGATGTCGATGGCAGTCAGGCCCAACTCGCCGGCCTTGCGCAGCAGCGCTGGAAGCACGCCCGGCTTCTTGGCCTCGATGTCGGCCGCGGCGGGCAGAACTTCTTCGCGGGCAAACTGGGCAGCCGTGGCGGCAATCTGGCGCTGCTCCTCCGTCAGGTCCTCCGGGGTGAAGACCTCAGCAGGTTTGCGGGATTCAAGAAGGAAACTGCCGCCAGCAGCGGCCAGAACAGCGGAAGATGAAAGAGCGGAATTGGGCACAGCAGTCTCCTGACTCTGCCCACCTTACGCCTGCGGCTCGGCTGGCGGCAACACCGGCGAGTGAGCATTTAATCGTTGACAATGCTGTGAGAGAGCTACATGCGCAATGATAGGTATAAGCTTCAAGAGCCTTTGGAAGCAGCACTGATGGACGGGGAAGCCAGGAAATGCGATTCGAGTGCCTGACAACAATGGCGGTATTTAGCGTTTGCGTCGCAACTTGCTGCGCCCAATATCAGGTTCTGCCCGGCAAAGCCGATGCGGACGGCTGCTTTCCAAAAACACCCGCCAGGATTTGCCTTGAATCTTCCGGCAGAGCTCACTGCTACGCTCCGCCGGGCGATAAGAGTTACATCTTTGGTCTTGAGCCGAAGGCCACGCCCGTAGGGCAGTTCAATGGACACCAACTCACCTTGTTCACTGCGATGTTCTCCGGTTGTGGCAGCGGCACATTGACCGACTTCGCACTGCTCACCGTCAGGGATGGAGAATTCGTCAATCTTCTACCCCGGGTGCGGCTCACAAACCAGAGTGAATATAAGCTGTGGAGCCTACCGCAATTCTCAAAGCTTCCGATTCTTCTGACCGCGGATTTCATTTGGGACTTCGAGACAATGCAGAAATCAAACTTTAATGAGGAAACGCACTTTGCGTCACATCGCTATCACATCGAAGTCTTCGCTTTCGACGCAAGGAGCGGCCGATACCTCCAGAAGGTCCACTACGAGACAACGAAGAAGTATCCCGGTCTGGATGAGGCAGACAAGATCCGAGTTTTGGATCCGGAGAAACCAGTGATCCTGGCCAAGTTGGCTCAAGCTCGCTGAAGGGGCGTGGGACCGAACGGTTCGCGGTTGCTTTAGGAGAATCCAGTCACGCGGCCGCTGCGCTTCTTGCGCGAACTTCAAGGACCGTGCCTTCGATCTTCTGGAGATAGGCGATCATTTCGAAGAGATTCCTCGCCTGCGGGTTCCCGGCAGGACTGAGCATTCGCATCAGGCTCTTGGGAGAGCGGCCGAGAGCTGCCCCGAGCTTGGGAAAGCCGACTGTTCCGTTGATGTACTCGCGCAGGACCGATTTGGCGGTTTGCATATCGCCTTCCATCATGCGAGCGACCGCCTCACATAGAAATGCCCGTCGAAACTCGTTGTTTGCCAGTTCTTCCCGGACGGTCTCTTTGAAGCTCCGTGTTAGCGCCATCTATTCCTCCCGCTTTCGCCGCTTGTATGCAACCCAACAAGCCTGGGCCTCTTCAATGTCTGCCTGCTGCCGCTTCTTGGAACCGGCGCCAAGCAGAATCACCAGCCGTTCCCCATCCCTGCCAAAGTAGATTCGATATCCGGGACCGAAATCCAGCCGCAACTCCGAAACACCCGACCCAATTCCCTTCGCTGCGGAGAAATTGCCGCCCTCCATTCGCAGTACCGCGGCCAAGACTCTCGCTTTCACGCCCGCATCCAGGCCGGAGACCCATCGGCCAAAGGGATTCTTGCCTCCAGCGTCAATGTATTCGACGATTTCGATCACTCTTTATGGTAACACATGCGTTACCCAACTTCCAGCAAGTCGAGGCCGTCCGACCACTACCGCCTGGCTGGAAAGAGGCTTCGCGCGCAGACGCTCACCTGCGCCCATCGCGTACAATTCCGGTATTACGGTCGTGGAGGCCCTATCCTGTTCGCCCCGCTAGTCGCCAGCCTGAATCTCTCCGCCAGCCTGCTTAGCGGCGTGCCCGTGCGGATAGCCGCATGGATGACATTTGCGCCCCAGAACGGCCTGCGCCACTACTTGAAAATGCAGTATGCCGACCAGACCTTCAGAGGGCTTTACCACTGGAACTGGTTTGACCTCGCACTGCTCATTCCCTACTTCGCGGTGATGATTGTGCTGGCTCTTTACGGCATTCACCGCTACACGCTCTGCTACCTCTATTTCAAGCACCGCAAGAACTACAATCCAAACCCACCGCAGCACTTCGAGGAGCTGCCTTTCGTCACGGTGCAACTGCCCATCTTCAACGAGCAGTTTGTGATTGACCGGCTGATCGAGGCGGTCTGCGCCATGGACTATCCGCGCGAAAAGCTGGAGATCCAGGTGCTGGACGACTCGACCGACGAAACCATTGAGGTGGCGTCGAGCACTGTGGCCCGCTACGCCGCGCTGGGCCATCCCATCGTCTACATCCACCGCACCAACCGGCATGGCTACAAGGCCGGCGCGCTGGACGCTGGGCTCAAGGTGGCCAGGGGCGAGTTTGTGGCCATCTTCGACGCCGACTTTGTGCCGCCTGCCGACTGGCTAATGAAGGTGATTCATCACTTTGCCGAGCCGGAGATCGGTATGGTGCAGACGCGCTGGACCCACCTCAACCGCGACTACAGCCTGCTGACGCGCATTGAGGCCATCCTGCTGGACGGCCACTTTGTGCTGGAGCACGGCGCCCGTGTTCGAAGCAACGACTTCTTCAATTTCAACGGTACAGCCGGCATGTGGCGCATCCAGGCCATTACAGATGGCGGCGGCTGGCAGCACGACACGCTCACCGAAGATACCGACTTGAGTTACCGCTCGCAGATGGCCGGCTGGCGCTTCAAGTACCTGCCGGAGATCGAGTGCCCGTCCGAGCTGCCCATCGAGATGACCGCCTTCAAAACGCAGCAGGCGCGCTGGGCCAAGGGCCTTATCCAGACCAGCATCAAAGTGCTGCCCATGATGTTCAAGTCGAATGTGCCGCGGCGCATCAAGATTGAGGCCGTCTACCACCTGACCGCCAACCTCAGCTATCCGCTGATGATTATCATGACCGCTCTGCTGATGCCGGCCATGATTGTGCGCTTCTATCAGGGCTGGTTCCAGATGCTGCTGATTGACGTGCCGCTGTTCAC
>JAJYBT010000244.1 GCA_021778875.1 Acidobacteriota bacterium
CAGCACAACTGCTAGGCGAGCGCAACCCGCTTGTTCCGGTCGCCCGGCTCCTGAGCCTCCCGGCTCTTTCCTGCGCGTACCTTCCGCGCTGTGCGAGGTGCACTTATGTCCTCTCTCGGCTCTGTATCCGAATTAGCCACCCCTCCCAAGCAAGACGCCCGCGATGCAATCATTGAGCTGATCTACGCCGGCCACGCGCTGGCGAAGCGCATCGGCGCCAGCCCCGACAGGCTGACCGACTGCGTCTGCGGCGTCATCACATCTGAGCCCGAAAACCCAGTCAATCACGCTACCGGCTGCCCGGTCAGCCGCTTTTATGCGGCGGTTGACGCGGTGAGAAAGGCGGCGCTGTGATGACCAGGCGCGGCCCGAAAACCTACGCTCCCGGATGCGGAAGGCTGATGCCCACGCGGCTCATTGCGCAGCGGCTCGGCGTTTCCGTGCGCACCGTCAACTCCGACCTGTCCCATGCGCTTCAGAAGCTGCGCGCGCGGGCAATCCAAATGGAGGTGCGGTGATGGCCAACGAATCCCTCCAATTTCACTTTGACTGCTACGCCCTCTGTGAGCTGCAGTTCAACGAAGACGGCGACCGCCGCGAAGTCGAGTCGGCCAAGCTGCTGGGCTTCTGGCGCTCCGAGGACCATGCCATTCTCGCCGCGCGGGGCCGCGAAACGCTCCTGCGCAGCCAACACAAAGAGCAGTACAAGGCCGTCGATGGACGCTGGCCTGCCTATCCCTGGGACGATCCCGGCTACGCGCCGAACCATTACGAAGTCGTCCCGCTGGCGAGCGTGCGCTTCGACGATCTCGCAGATCTTCAGGACGCAATCGAGGCGGCGGCTCTCGCGCGGTTCAACGGCATCGGCGTCGATGTTGCGGTCGCTGGGGGTGCGCGATGAGCACAGCTCTGACGATTACCCCCGCCGCTCCCCTTTCCATCACCGAGACGCGCCGCTCCGCCGCGCAGATGATCGCCCAGCGCGCAGCCATCGTCGAGTGCATGTCCACCGTCATGCGGAAGGACCACGACTACGGCGTGGTGCCTGGCACAGCGAAACCCTCTCTCTACAAGCCCGGCAGCGAAAAGATTCTGGCGATGTTCAACCTCGCCGCGCAGCCACAGGTTGAGGACTTGAGCACGCCGGACGCGATCCGCTACCGCGTCACCATCACCATCATTCACACGCCCACGGGGACCGTGGCCGGTTACGGCGTCGGCGAGGCCAGCTCGGCTGAGTCGAAGTATCAGTGGCGCGCGGCGGTCTGCGATGAAGAGTGGGAGGAAACGCCCGGCGACCGCAAGCGCCTGAAGTGGAAGAAGGGCTATCAGGGCTCGGCCGCCTCTTCTACGCGGCAGGTGCGCGCAGACATGGAGGACGTTGCCAACACCGTCCTCAAGATGGCCAAGAAGCGGGCGCAGATCGATGCGGTGCTGACCACGACCGCGGCGAGTGACGTGTTCGCTCAGGACGTGGAGGATCTGGTAGCCGCGGGACTTGATTTGCAGCCCGACGCGACGGATTTTCCGGCAGAGCAGCCGCTGCCTCAAGAGCTGAAGCGCAAGGCCGATGCTCCGGCACCCCAGCAGCAGCCCGCGCAGAGCGCAGCGCGCCCGCAGACCGGCGCGGCCACCATCACCGAGGGTCAAGGGAAGGCTTTCTGGGCCAAGGCTATGGCGCGGCTCAATGACTACAAGCAGATCATGGACTATCTGAAGGCCGTTCATGGCGTTCAGAAGAAAGACTTGATCCTTGCCAGCCGATTCCAGGAAGCGATGGACTGGGCCGAGACGGGGAAGGTTGACTGATGGCAACTCTCCCCTCGGTTCTCACCGGCGAGGACGTGTTCTTTGAGCATGACGCCCATGCCTACATCGATTCAGACGGCTACACGCAGCGCATGTCGGTCACGCAGGCAATCAAGATCGCGGGCCTGATTGACTACAGCATGGTCCCTCCCGACGTGCTGGCGAACGCAGCGGCGCGCGGGCGTCTGGTCCACCAGGCATCGGCAATCCTCGACCGGGGCGGCGATCTCAGCTATTACGAGATTCCGCCCGAGTGCGAGCCGTACATCGAAGCCTACGCGCTCTTCTGCCGCGAGATGCACTTCGTGGCAAACCCCGAGTGGATTGAGCGGCCAATGATCGTCGAGCTGTTTGGTCACCGTGTAGGCATGACACCGGATGCTGTCGGCTTGATTGACCGTGTCCCGGTCGTCGTCGAACGCAAGGCAACTTCGGCTGCGCATCCCTCGTGGGCTATTCAGACTGCGGGATACCAGCTCGGGCTTCGCGCCGCCGGCCTGCAGATCCGCCAACGGCTTGCTGTGCAACTTCTTCGCTCTGGAAAGTACCGGCTCTTCTCGCATGAAGATCAGGGCGACTACGAAACCTTTGCTGACGCCTACCGGCTCGCCGCCTGGAAGCTGAAGCACAACCTGGCCAAATTGGCCTGATGGTGAATCTCATGGACATGATTTCTGTTCAGTCTTCTCAAATCGCTCAGATCGGCCATGACGGCCAATCTACGCTCCGGGTGCTCTTCCGCCGCGGCGGTCTCTATGAGTACGCCGGTGTCACGTCTGCCGAGTTCGACGAGCTTCGCGGCGCCGAATCTATTGGCTCTCACTTTGGGCGCTGTATCAAGGGCGTCAAGCCGTTCACGCGCGTCGAGGGCTCGGAGTTTGCGCCGCCTGCGCCTGTAATCGAAGCGCCCGCGCCCCGAGCGGCGGTCAGCGAACCCGCTCCCGTCGCTCCCGAGCTGGAGAATCAGGAGGTCGAACAGGTGGCACAGAAGGCAAGTCTTCTGGTGCAGAACGCCATGACCATCAAAGTCATCGACGCGACGACGCAGCACCAGGCGAGTCAGGCGCTGCTGGCGATTACCAATCTTCGGAGAGAGGTGGCCGACACCTTCCGTCCGATGAAAGAGGCTGCGTTCCGTGCTCACCGGACCATCTGCGAACAGGAGAAGAAGCACGACCAGCCGCTCGCGGACGCTGAGCGCGCGGTCAAGACGCAGATCGGCACCTTCGTCGCCGAGCAGCAGCGCCTGGCACGCGAGGCCGAAGAGGCGGCCCGCAAGACTGCGATGGAGGCGGCTCAGCGCGAGTCCCGCGCGGAAGCCGAGCGGCAGGCGATTGAGGACGCAGTCGCGCTTGAGGCGATTGGCGACACGGAAGGCGCCCAGGCTGTGCTCGATCATCCGGCTCCTGCGCCAGTGCGCTACGTGGCCCCGGCACCCATCGCTCCACAGGTGGCTCAGGTGCCGGGCGTCGTGACGCGGGAGGATTGGGACTTCCGCATCACGGACGAGTCGCTGATTCCCCGCGAGTACCTGCTCGTGAATGAGTCGGCCCTCCGCGCGCTCGGGAAAAACACCAAGGGCAAAGCAAAGGTCGCCGGCGTCGAGTTCTACCCGAAGCAGATCGTCGCCGCCAGCCGGCGCGGCTGATTCAACAGTGGTCACGCGCGAAATAAGCACGGCTCAATACGCGCGGGGTGCATGGACACACCCTCTCCAGGCCATAGCCGAACAATTCGAGGGCAACGATGGAAGAGCAATTTGTAACGGGAGTCCTGGAGCAATCGTTCCTGGAGCGGCGTTTCGGTTTCATCAAGGCGGCAGACGGCACGAAGATATTCCTCCACCAGAAGGCGATCAAGAACGGCCACTCGATTCCGCCTGTCGGCACGCGCATGAAGTTCTTCATCGCGCCGCCTCACAAAGAGGGCCAGTGTCTGCGGGCTGTCAACGCGGAGGTGCTGTGATGGCCGCATGGAATCACTTCATCATGGTGCTGGGTTATCTCTACCTGCTCAGTGTCGTCTACATCGCTCCTTTTGCGGTGCGGTTCCTGGCTGAGGAATGGCGCAGCCGGCGCATCATTGAGCGCGCTGCCGCTGCGCACGCGGAAGGTGCTGCGACGCGCGCCTCGGAAGTGGACGAGCTGGAGGCGCTCTACCGGCTGGAGCAGGAGCGCGCCAGCGGGAAGGCGGCGAAGCTATGAAGGCACTTGCGGGAATCGCCGGGGTCTCGGCGCTGCTGGTGACGTGGTACTTGCGTGAGCGGATGGCGGCGGGGACACTGAGCCTGCCGGACGTGGGCATTGGAGTTGTGATTGGACTGATTGCGGCGGTGTTGCTGCGGGCGGTGAGCTAATGCTACCACCCAAGCAAATTCTTCTCTGGGCTGAGCGCGAAGAGTACGCCGGACTGTTGGCCTTCGTCCTCAACACGCATCACGAGTGGAGCGTCACGAAGGCCGCGAACGACCGGCAATTCCAGGCGCTGCTCTCGCGGAAGTGGGATCTGGTCATCGTGCCGCACGCGGTCTCGCCGAAGCGCACGGAGAATAAGGCGGCTCTTGTGCGGCGCGCTACCGACTGCCCCATCCTGGTCCTGACCTGCGAGGAAGGCTATCCCGCGCCGTGGCCGGTAGGGGCGGCGGCCGTGCTGCCCTGGGGGACGAGCAACGCGGAGATTCTGGAGCGGGTGCGAATCCTGCTTCACCGCAAGCGCGGGCCAAAGAAGCACACGAAGCGCGCGGCCCTTGCGGAGGTTGCATAGATGGCACTCCGGGCGGTTCCCGATCATCCTAAATTTTCGCAACTGAAGGCGCGGCTGAGGCAGCCGAAGGGCGCGGTGCTTGGATGGCTTGAGTCTATCTGGCACTTCGCCGGACGCTTCACGCCCCAGGGAAACATCGGCAAATATACCGACGAAGCAATCGAAGCATGGGTCGAGTGGGACGGCAAGCCGGGTGATCTGATTTCAGCGCTTCTCTGGTCGGGTTGGCTGATTGAATCGCCGGTGCACCGATTGACCGCGTGGCGCTGGCAATATTTCAGCGGCCTCACGAATCGGGGCAGGAGGCAAGCCGCGATTCGCGGGGCGGGTGGCGAGGCTTCGCACGAACTCAGACGGCGCGTTTATGAACGCGACGGACGGAGATGCAAACAATGCGGAGGCGTGGATGATCTCACGCTAGACCACATCGTCCCCGTATCGCGCTTTGGCATGACGAGCGAGGACAACCTGCAAACACTTTGCCGGCGGTGCAATTCAGCGAAGGGAGACAGGACAATTCAGTGAAGCGTGAGGCCCGGAACCATTCAAAGATGAAGCGCCTGTGCCGCAAGCTAGACATCCCCATCTATCAGGGGGTCGGCCTTCTGGAAAGCATTTGGCACCTTGCCGCAACCGAGGCATGGAGGGGAGACATTGGGAAATTGAGCAATGAAGACATTGCTCTCGCAATCGACTACAGGGGCGATGAGGACAAATTGATTGACGCTCTCGTCTCTAGCGGATGGCTCGACCTTGACGGCACACACCGTCTCCTTGTCCACGATTGGCCTGAACATGCAGACCAGGCGGTGCAAAAAAGAGCAGAAAGGTCAAGAAGGTTGGGTCATGGCGGATTTTGTCTAGACATGTCCGGACATTTACAGACAAACGCCCCAAACGGCAGCCTACCAGTACCAGGGCCAGTACCAGAGCCAGAGCCAGGGGCAGGGGCAGTCGCGGATGCGCCGCTCTCCCCTC
>JAJYBT010000245.1 GCA_021778875.1 Acidobacteriota bacterium
AAGCCGTGCCAGGCCGCGCGGACGCTCGTTCTGTTGCGGATGCGTTCTGTGGCCGATTTATTGCGGATACTCTTCTGAGATGCGATTGGGCGCGTGGTCTGGTGATGGATGAGCCCAGGACATCGGGATTGCCGCGACAGCTGCCGTGGTCAAAAACGTGAGGAGCGCCAGCAACGGCAGAACAGCAGAGTATCCCCAGTGTGCCCAGAGCAAGCCAAACACCGGCGCGGAGATGGACTGGGCAAGCGTGGCAAACAGCGTGTTCCAGCCAGCAATTGAGTTGCGTACAGTTTGCGACGCCCGGTGCAACAGCAGAGACTGCATGGCTGGCTGCGAAAACTGCTGGGCAAGCATGAAGAGCAGATATGCCGCCTGGGCAAACCAGAGCAGGCGCGTCCCCAGCCCCAGTATCGACAGGGCAACCAACAGTTGTGCTCCAAGAAAAAGCTTCCATGCGGGCAGCGACGACAGGCGGCTGGCGCCGGCAGCCAGCAGGCCAAGGGCTACGACGGCCTGAACCACAAAGAAGTACCAGCCTATGGCGGAGACCTGCATGTGGAACTGGTTGAGGAAGTAGATTCCGCTGAAGGGATTGATCGCTCCGAGCAGGAAGGCCCACCACGCGCTCAGTGTCAGCAGGCCGGTCAGGCGCCTGCTGGGCCGCAGCGGGAGGAGCGCAGTCTCCGGCTCGGCGGTCTGCATGCGCGGCAGCGAAAAAGCCGAGAGGCAGACCAGCGCGGCTGCCGCCAGCAGGCCCAAACGCTCGCGGTTTGTCAGCAAGAGCATCGGCAGAAAGCGGGCGCAGAGACTGGGAAAGTTGCCGCCCACGATCGCACCCAGACAGCCAGCCCCGGTGGCCAGTCCGTAGAAGATCTGAAAGGCGCCGTCACGCCTGTCCTGGGGCACCAATCCCGCAATCAAGGGGAAGATCAGCACCGTCCATCCGGCCAGAAAGACGCCCGAGGCAGCGGCCAGGAGCCACTGGAGAAGAAAGCCCACAGGCAGCAGGCGCAAGCCCAGCAGGATACCGGCGCCGGCCAGGCTCATCGCCAGGGTTCGAACACTGCCCAGCCGGTTTGCCAGGCGCCCAACCGGCAATGCGCCCAGAGCGCCGCCCAGCACCATGGCTCCGGTCAGGGCGCCCATGCGGGACTCGTGTTGCTGCTGGGACTCCAGGAAGAAGTTGAACAGGAAGATATAGATGGAATAACCGGCATTGAAGAGAACGACAGCCAGGGCAAGCCTGAGAAAGCCAGGCTGACCGAGCAGAGGAGAAATCCGCAATGCGTTCGTTCGGATCATGGGTGATTCAAGGCCGGCCGGAGAAGCTCTTCTACAGGAGGCTAACAGACGCGGCGGAGACCTGGCGGGGAGGATGGCTGGCCTCCGCGAGCGCAGCAAGGTCCTGCCACGAGGTCAGACCACGCTGAAGTTGATATCGCGGCTTGCGTATGCGTTTTTGTAGATTTGTTCATTATATTGTTTATTTACAATAATATACAAGATTTCCACGAACATTGAAGCGTTAGAGGTCAGTCCTTTGAAGATTTTTTGTTGACGAATTCTGCTAACAGGTGTTTCAATTATCCCGCCTTACCTATCGGTCGTTAGGTAGAATTCTGTGAGCAAAGAAAGATGATTTATTCTCCAGCCTTGTACTGGCTGATTCTTTCGATCCGCAGTTTCTCCTCGTGACTGACAGGGCAGTAAGGCACGCGCATAGCGCCTCCGCGCCCGGCCATCCGGAGGTCTATGCCATCGAGATTAAAGGAGATAGGGATGTTGACAGAGGGAGTCAGCGTGATCGGTTGCTTGAGCCGGCCCTCTGGTGCGGAGGTCACCCGCGCTGGAAGAAGAGCTGGAAAAAGCACGTTACAACATTATCGGAACGCGGTTTTGCTGCTTGTGGCATTGCTCGCCTTCCATATCCAAGCCCATGCGCAGTTTGCGGGCAAGGGCAGTCTTTTGGGTCTGGTTTCAGACTCCACCGGTGCGGTGATTTCCGATGCCACGGTCACCGTAACCAATGTGGCGACAGGCGTGGTGATTACCCGCAAGACATCGACGACGGGCTATTACAACATAGCCCCGCTCGACGCCGGCGTGTATACGGTTGTGGCCTCTGCCAAGGGATTCAAGACGACGAAGCAGGAAAACGTGCAGGTAGACGCAACCCAGCAGGTCGGCCTGAACCTGGTTCTAAGCGCCGGCGGCGAGCAGGAGACGGTGGTGGTCACCGGCGCCCCGCCGCAGCTGGATACCGCCAGCTCCTCGCTTGGGACCACGGTGGAGAATAAGGAGTATACGGAGCTGCCGCTGCAGATGAGCGGCACCAGCGCCGGCTCACCCCGCGACCCGGTCAAGTTCATCAGTCTGGTTCCCGGAGTCACGATCGCCAACTCGTCTGCTGAGTACTCCACCTCGGTTTTTGCCGGATCGGGCAGCCAGGGTCGTCTCGACGAGGTGTACTACGACGGCATGCCCGCCTCCAGCCTGTATCTGCAGGGCGACAGCCGCGCTGTTTCCAACTCGATCTCAGTGGAAGCCGTCGATCAGTTCCAGGTGATCACCGGCATCATTCCCGCACAGTACCAGGGCATCGGCGTGCAGAACTATACGGTTCGGTCTGGAAGCAATCAGTTCCACGGCTCGGTCTTTGAGTATTTCCGCAACACGGCGCTTGATACCTGGGGCTTCTTCAACCCCTGGATCATCAACAAAATCACGGGCAAGGCGGTTAAGCCGGTGGAGCACCAGAACGAGTTCGGCGGACGTATCGGCGGCCACGCGCTACGCAACCGGCTGTTCTTCTTCAGCGCTTACGACGCTTATCGTTACAGCGCCAACACGTCTCCCACGTATGCCACCATTCCCACTTTGGCGGAGCGCAATGGGGACTTCAGCGCCTATCAGCCCATCTACGATCCCACGTCCACGGATTGCTCGACCGGCAACTGCACGCGCAGCCAGGTGAGCTACAACGGCATGTCGAATGTGCTGAACCCGGCGCAGATCTCCGCGGTTGCCGGCAAGCTACAGTCGCTTCTGCCTACGCCGACCAACTCGAACCTGACCAACAATTACCTTGGCTCTTTCCCGACCAGCCAGACGACATGGGCCATCGACAACAAAGTGGACTGGAACATCAACGAGAATCACAGGCTTTCGGCAGTGGTGGCCTTTGATGAGCAGGGAACGCCCAGGGCGGTTGGCTACGGCAACCCGTTGCCGCTTCCCTACGAGCCTTCCTACATCTGGCACTCGAAGAATCCCACCATTCTGCTGGAAGACAATTACGTCATCCGCCCGAATCTGGTGAACTCTTTCCGCTACGGCTACATGCGGTTCTGGGGACCGGTGCAAAACCCGTCGCAGGCCAAGCAGTACGGACTGGGAACGCTGGCCGGCATGCAAGGCTTGCCTGTAGGCCAGGCAACCGAAGCTTTCCCGAACACCTCGTTCAGTGACGCGTACGGACTGTCGGGCTGGGCGGGCGGCAAGGCATACAACTCCATCACCAATAACTTCACGCTGCAGGATGACATGCAGTACATCCGCGGCCGCCACTCGCTGAGCTTTGGTTTTCTGCACCAGTGGCTGGAAGTCAACAACATGTCGTGGACCGGCGGCACCTCTCCTGTGTACCTGAACTTCAACAGCGCGCAGACGGCGGATTATGACTCCACCGGCAAGCTACTCTCAAGCACGGGCAATGCCTATGCCAGCTTCCTGTTCGGCGCAGTCAATCAAGGCGTCCTGTACGACTATTCCGCCGCGGCTACCATTGGCACGCGCAGCCGTCCGACATCGCTCTATTTCCAGGACGACTACAAGGCGTCGCAGCGGCTGACCCTGAACCTTGGACTGCGCTGGGACTTCTATCCGCCGTCGACCGAGGTCCAGAACCGCTACTCCTGGATGAACCCGGCCACGGTCAACTCCGCAGTCAACTATCCCGGCGCTCTGCAGTTTGCCGGCGCCGGAACATACGGTTGCAACTGCTCTACGCCCATCCATAACTACTACAAGAACTTTGGACCCCGCGTTGGTTTTGCGTACCAGATCAATGACCAGACCGTTGTTCGCGGCGGTTATGGCATCAGCTATGCGCATGCCACCGGCGTGACCGGCGTGGCCTCACTGGCCAACGAGCAACTGGGCTATGCTGCCGTTCCGAATGAGGTTGGCCAGAACGGCGCACAGGCCTTCATGCTCGACTCCGGTTTCCCCACCTACACCAAGGGGCCATTCATCAACTCATCGTTCAATACCGGTGGCGCGGTCAACTATCTCGATCCGGCCGTGGGAGCGCGCGCTCCTTATATTGAGTCGTGGAGCGCGGGCCTGGAGCGGATGATCAATCAGAACCTGGTTCTTCAGGCCGCTTACCTTGGAACGGAGGGCCATTTCCTGCCGGTGAATGCATACGGCCACCCCGGCCGCGGCAATTGGTCAAACGAACTGAATCCCAAGTATCTGGCACTGGAAAACGCCACGATCAATGGCGCGTCTGTCAACCTGCTCGGCGCTCAGGCTACGCCGGCCAACATTGCTGCGGCACAGGCAATTGTGCCCGACGTAACTCTTCCCTACCCCACGTTCAAGGGCACCATTGCCCAGATGCTGCGCCCATTCCCGCAGTATTCGGGCGTGAACGACGTAGCGGGCAACGTCTCCAACTCCAACTACCAGTCTCTCCAACTCACGGCCAAGGAGCGCGACTTCCATGGCGTGTCGTTCACGTTCAACTACGTATTGCAGCGCGAATATGACGACAACGGCGCCTATCGCTCAGCCTACCTGCCCAGCTATGTGGACCGCTCCTACGGAAGCACTGATAGCCGCCACGTGGTGAACGCGTACGGCGTGTATTCGCTGCCCTACACCCGGCAGAGCCGTGGACCGGGCGCGGTGAAGGCGCTCCTCGGCGACTGGAAGCTGGCAGGGATTTACACGCACTCCACGGGCACGCCTATCGGCATCACGCTGAATGCCTGCTCTACGCTCTACTACCAGGGCACCTGCTATCCAAATCTGAATCCCAACTATTCGGGCAATGCGCGCATTCACGGCAGTTGGGGACACGGCGTGCAGGGGAACCACACGGCGATCAACTTCATCGATCCGGCGGCCTTCAGCACGCCCTACAACCTGACGTTTGGCAATGCCCCACGCACAGCCCCGTTTAACCTGCGCGGGCCTTCGATGTGGGACATCGACATGAGCCTCAAGCGCGAAGTGCCACTCCATGATCGCGTGCATCTCCTGCTTGATTTATCGGCCTACAACGTCACTAACTCGGTGATATTTGCCATTGGCAACACCACGGTACAGGCCACCACGCCCGGCCAGCCGGTGCTTAACACTTCGTCCACGGCTCTTGGCCAGGTTACCGGCCAGGCCAACATGCCGCGCGATATCCAACTCGCGGCGCGCATCAACTTCTAGGCTCAGGCCCGGAAATAACGGCGGCGGGCGCGACTAAGTTCATGCCCGCCGCAACCAACGGCTCCAAATTGCGATGCAATAGAATATTGACCGTACACCAC
>JAJYBT010000246.1 GCA_021778875.1 Acidobacteriota bacterium
CGAAGGCTCATTCAGCGTGCGCGCAATCGTCAGCGGATGCGCCGCATCCAACGCCGCCGTGTAGTCCTGCCCCTGGATCGTAATCTTCATCGCGCCCCTCGCCGTCTCACTCGCTCACTCACTCAAAATCCTGGGTGCCCCATCCATGGCGTCCGCTTCAGCGGGCGACATGGGTGGGAGACCAAGTACTGGGTGCCTCATGTCTCGCTTCTGAGACCTGGGATGTCACATCCCACCACTGCCTTACTCACGCGCCGCCTCACACCGCCGCATTCGGTGCCGGCAGGAAGCTTCGATAACACAGCACGCGCTCGCCATCCAGTGGGTCCGTCACCGGCATCGCCGTACACTGCGCCTTCAGCAGCACGCGCTGCGCGCCCAGCTTGTTCTTCGCATCCATCGGCACGCCGAGCTCTTCCGCGCCCGTTATCGCCTGCAGCCGCGGATAGTGGAAGAAGATGCGCTCGCCCTGCCCGCCATGCAGCAGAAAGAGCGCCGACCACTCCTGATAGAAGCTGCCGCCCTCGCGATCCACAAAGCCCGTCAGCGCCTGCAGCTTCGCATTCGCCGCGGGCGCGCCGCCGGGCAGCGGCGTGGCCAGCGTCAGCCCGGTCGTGCTCACCGCGGAGACCAGCGCCACGTTGAAGGTCACGCGCCGGATGTAGTCCACATCCGCGACCGCCTGGCGTAGATACGCACCCGCCACCGGCGTGCCCACGAAGCCCGTCTGCCCGGTGTTGTCCACATCCACCGCGACACTCTGCCCCGCGGTGAACTTCGCCGCGTCTGTCGAGGCCAGCACAATGTTCGTCGCCGTCGATCCGCTCTGCACCACCACGGCCGTCACGGCTGTTGCGCCATCGGCGGCAGGCGTGGCACCGCTCGCCGGCGCCAGCAGGTTCATGTGTTGCGAGCCTGTGGCCAGCGCCATGGTCAGCTTCGTCCAGCTCAGGAACTCGAAGCTCACCTGCGCCTCCAGCGTCTCGCGCACCTGATCCAGCGGCGCTGCGGGAACGCCCGTCATCACCGGCACGCTTTTGCTTACCGGCTTGCGCGCAAAGTTCTGGATGAATCCAAGATCGATCCACGGCGCGGGAGGCGTTGCGAGATTGAAGCTCCCCTCGCTCGCCGCGTCAAACAACACCGGCGTCGCAGACGCGCGATTCACCGGCGCAAAGTACGCACGCACCCGGCGCGCCACCGGCGCGGGCGCTTGAAACCAATTCGCGGCCATCTATTCCCCCTGCTCCTGGTAGCTGTAGATCACAACCTTTGCCGAGCGCGTGACCCGGTCGCGCTGCACCTGCACCGGCGCGAACTGCGGCTCGTCCCAGAAGACCTGCGTCAGCATCGCCGCCGCGGGCTGCACGGCATAGTTCATCTTGGGCGTTTGAAAGGGTTGCAGCATCGCGATGAGCTCTTCGTCCATCTCGCTCAGTTGCCGGCCGCGGTCGAGCCCGCCAAAGGCCTCTGTGCCGCAGGTCTGGTAGATTACCTCGCACTCCTGCGCGGCCATCGTCGCGGGCAGATTCACCTCCACGCCCATCGCCAGCCAGCGCAGCACAAACACATCGTTGGGCAACTGCGCATACGGCGCTTCGGCCTCTTCCACAAAGATGCCAGGCCGCAGTGCGCCGCGCAGCAGGATGGTGCGGTTCGGATTGATCGCCGCCAGCCGCGTGCGCAGCGCCATGTAAAAAGAGTCCTTCGCATTTTGCATTGCGTCTTCCTTGTTTCGTGTTGGTCCAGCGCTGCCCACTATTGAGCTGATAGCTGAGAGCTGCCTTCCTTACACCGCCTGCGGGCGCGCCTCGCGCACCAGCAGCCGGTAGAGATACACCTGACCAAAGGCTTCGTTGGCAGTCATCGACTCGATGAGGTAATCCTGGCCGCCCACCGTAACCGCCAGCGTGGCCGCAAAGAGCGCCTGCGCCGAGCCAAAGTCGAGTGCGCTCACCTGCGCCTCAATCGACGTGGCGGAGATGAACATCTCCCATTGCGGCTGCCCGTCCTTCTCCCACGTGGGCCGCACGCGGCGCATCACGACGGGGCTCACCACCACGTCAGCAAAGTTTGTCGCCACCAGTCCCACCTCTGACTGGCTGTTGGGCGCGCTCACGCCTGTCATGCGCAACGTGGCAGAGGCTCCGCCCACGCTGCGCAGCAGCGCATCGGCCAGCATCTGCGGCGCGCCTACCGGATTGCGCGGTGCCGTATCGCTCATCGCTCACCCCAGCCTGTTCGCCACGTACGGGCGCAGCCACGCCTGCACGGTCTCATCGAGCAGCGAACTTGAAAAGTACTCCATCCACATCGTGTCCATGCGCGAGCGGCTTGCGTTCAGCGCGGGCGTCGATTGCGCGTTGCGCACAATCTGCGCGCAGGCCGACTTCACGTCGTCGCCGATGGTTGTGAGCCCCGCTGTATAGGTCGCCGACACTTCATTGAACGGCAGCCCGAGAATGTTCCAGGGCAGCGTGAGCTCGCCGGTGTTGGGATCGAAGTCCACTTGAGTGGGATCGATCGTGGTCCACTGGCCCGGCAGAGAAAATGCCCAGACGATTTCAAAGACCGGATCGCTGAGAATCTCACCGCGCCGCGGCTTGGTGTAGCGGCCTTCAAGCGAGACCAGCGGCGACGGGTTCGCGCCCAGCGGCGCGAGCGGCAGATAGCTGAGGCGCACGGTCTGCGAGCCGGTGACGACGCGCAGCCGCTCCGTGTACTGAATCACGTTCAGGTCCGGCCGCCTGCAGAAGCTGTTGATCAGTGCCGTGGCCGCGGTGATCCAGTCTGCGGAGGTTCCATCGGGCAATCCATAATTCGGGTAATCCGCTGGCTGCAGATATGCCATACCTCACCCTTCCTGTTGCACAGTGAAAAATGCTGCTTCAAAAAATGCCCATGCCCGCCGCGCCTCCCTGTCCGAGAGGAAGCGCAGAAGGCATGGGCCATCTACCAAAGGAGACATGCCCAGCTTGTCAGCCGCCGGAGCGGCTGTGTTGCGGACTAGCGATCGACGAGCACCTGGTAGTGCGCGTAGCTCGCGCCCTTGACCACGATTCCGCCGAACTTGACCGCGACATATTGATAGGTGAGCGAGCCGGGCAGGCCGAGCTGGAAGATGCGCGGCGTAGGATCGCCGAGCCAGTGGTACTCGATCAGGTCTTCCGTCACGATGTAGGCCGGGAGCACCGCGGTGCCCGAGCCCGGCGTGCCCGTGTAGCCGAGGCTCCAGTCCGGAATGAGCGGCAGGTCGCCGGCCTGCGTGGAGAGCATCTTCACGCGGAAGCCGCCGGTGATCTGGTCGGTGTTGAGCACCACGTTGAAGTCGGTCTTCATCTCGCGGTCAATCAGGTCGAGCAGCACCGGGTTGGCGTAGATGGCCGTGGGACGCACATGGTAGCCGTTGTTGGCGACCATCTGCGCGACGGTGGACTTGAGTCCGTCCACGATCGACGCCGTGGTGCCAACCGTGGTGGTGTTGCCGCCGGACTGGATCTGCCCGATGGCGCCCATGTACTGCGTGGTGGTGGGCGTGCTCAGGCTGGTGTCGTTGCCGTTCCACAGCGCCACGTCGTGGGTGACCATCACGCCGCTGACGGTGTCCACCAGGTCCTTGGCCTGCAGATAGGCGAACTGCTGCTGCTGATTGCCCAGCTCGATGTCGAAGAGGTTGTAGTTAATCTGCGAGACGATGGCCTTGAGCGGCACGCTGCGCTCCACGCGCGTGGGGCTGACGACCGGGGCCGAGATGCTGCGCGGATTCACAAAGCCGGCGGTGCCTGGATTGGGAATTGCCGTCTCCTCAAAGAAGCGCGAGGGGTGGCCCGTGGCGGGCACCTGCTTGATGCGCTGGCCGAAGGGGCTGGAGCGGCGGCAGATGTCGAAGATCTCGGTCTGGTACAGGGGCACTTCGACTGCGCCCGGCCCGATGAAATCGGCTGCCGCGTGAATGTCTGCAAAGGATGCGTTCATGGCTTGTTGCCCCCTCCATGGGGCGGGAAGCAGCTGCTAGCTTCTAGCTCCTAGCTGCTAGCTTGTTCGTGCCTGGGTTGGCGTGTGTGACTTATCGCTGCGGTAAGTGCTTGATTCGTCCTCTTTTCTGAAGACCGGATCCAATACCGCAAGCCTGTGCGCGTGGCGGGTTCGTAGCTAGAAGCTGGAAGCTAGTAGCTAGAGGCTGCCGCTACGCAATGGCGCCGGCGCGGAGCAACTGGCTCTTGACGGCGATGCGCTGCTCCAGGCTGAGGCCCGCGAGCGCCGCGTCGAGCGTGCGCACGTCCACGGGGCCGTCGCCGATGCCGTGCTTGGCGAGCATCTCCGAGGTGGCCGCGGGGATGGTTTTGCGCAGGGGCGCCAGCGGCGAGGGGCTCGCAGCCGAGGCTTTAAGCTGCTCGAGTTCGCGCTCGGCGGCGACCAGCTTTTCGGCCAGCTCCGCCTCGCGGCGGCTCTGCTCCACGGTGGCCGAGATGCGCTCCACCTCGCCGGTGATGAGGCTTTGCCGCTCTTCGAGCAGGTGCAGCGTGCGCTCGAGCTGCGTGGCAGCAGATTCCAGCCGTTCTTCGATGTGCAACTGTTTCTCTTCCATTGCATTCCTTTCTTCAGGTTGGGTAAGCTGCGGGACCGGCAGAAAGAGCAGAGGCTCCGCATGGTTGTGCGAAGCCTCTGGCTCCGTGCCGGTTGACTTACCAGGTGAGTCAGCTTGCCATACGGAAGCTGGTGGCCCGGTAGGCCGCCTTGTCGCGGAGCAGAATGGCCGCTCCGGTAAAGGTGACGCGGGTCAGCTTCCATATCTCGGCCCGCATATCTTCCACGCGCGCGTCGGCAAGTTCGTAACTCATGCCGAGCGCCTCGGGAGCCTGTGCCTGGATTGCCTTCGCAACCTCAGGAAAGTCGCGCGCATAGAGATAGCCGCGCACCACTAACTTGTTGCCGGCGAGGTTGGCCTCAGTCAGCAGGCCAATCTTGCGCCGTGCGTCGTGACCATCCCATCCCGGCCGGTAATCCACGGCCATGCCCAGCAGCGAGGGCAGCGCTGTGTGCGCCGCCTCGCGCGTGAGCAGGACGCGGTGGCCGCGGGCTCCTGCCGGAGCCTTGTCGCTGGCCGCGTTCACCACTGTCAATACACCTTCGAAGGGCACCCGGTTGGGATGCCCTTCCACATGCGGTATCTTCACCGCCATTGCTTCCAGTCGCATGCGCTCTCCGCCCATCTGCATTCGCCTCCGCGCGCCGCCTTGTTCTGTGCGGCCGCGGAGATGCGCTGATTTGTTGAACTCTGTTACTCGTGCACAGCCGCTTCACCGGCCAGTTGCGCCGCTCCACCGGGGCCAAGCGGCGCAAGACCGCGCATGGCCCGTACTTCATCGACCGTGAGCACGCCGGCCTCAAGCAACTGCACCTGCACGGCCAGCTCGGTTTCCTCGTCGCGTGCATTGAGATCGTTGAAGACAAACTCGAATTCGCGCCAGCCGATGCACTTGGCGAAGAGGTCGCGCGTGATGTGATCGGCGAGCAACTGCGCCAGCGGCAGGATGGCGCCGCGGAA
>JAJYBT010000247.1 GCA_021778875.1 Acidobacteriota bacterium
CAGGACGCTTAGGAACGAAAGGCAAAGCATGTTGCACACATTCGTCGCACTTGTAGAAGACAAACCGGGCGTGCTCACGCGCGTTGCATCGCTGTTCCGGCGCCTCAACATCAACATCGCCTCGCTGACCGTCGGGCACTCGGAGAAGCCGGGCACGTCGCGCATGACCATCGTGGCCGAGGCCTCACCCACCGCCGGGCATCGCATCATGGCCAGCCTGTACAAGCTCGAAAACGTGCTGCAGGTGGATGACATTGGGCAGCACTCCAGCGTGACCCGCGAGCTGGCGCTTATCAAGGTAGCGGCAACGCCCCAGACCCGCTCGCACATCTTCGAGCTGGCCGAGGTCTTCCGCGCCCGCATTGTAGATCTTGCGCCGGAGTCGCTGATGATCGAGATCACCGGCGTGGAGAGCAAGATTGAAGGGCTCATCCAGGTGCTGAACGAGAGTGAGGACCGCATTCTTGAGATCGCCCGCACCGGACGCATGGTGATGCGCCGCGGCCAGCACACCAGCCGCGTGCTCGACGCCATGCGCGTCGCCGGCACCGATACTGAAGTCGGCTCCGACGCCGCCGTGCGCGCCGTGATTGAGGAGCCTGCGAATTTACCGCAGTAGTTGGTTATAATTTTTGCCTTTCGTTCTAATCGAAATTCCAATCAACCAGAAAGAGACTGAGGAAACACAATGGCGAAGACGTACCACGATCAGGACGCGGATCTGTCCATCATCCAACAGAAGAAAGTAGCCATCATCGGCTACGGCTCGCAGGGCCACGCCCACGCGCTCAACCTCAAGGACTCTGGCGTCGAAGTCCGCGTCGGCCTGCCCGAGAGCAGCAAGTCCATTGACAAGGCGAAGAAGGCCGGCCTCGAGGTCAGCTCGGTGAGCGATGCGGCTGCATGGGCCGATGTCATCATGATCCTGACGCCCGACCACTCGCAGGGTGAAACCTATGCGAAGGACATCGCGCCCAACCTGAAGCCGGGCAAGACACTGATGTTCGCCCACGGCTTCAACATCCGCTTTGGTACCATCGATCCCCCTAAGGACATTGACGTCTCGCTCGTCGCGCCCAAGGCTCCGGGTCATCGTGTCCGCGAAGTCTTCACCGAGGGCGGCGGCACGCCAGGTCTTGTTGCGATCCATCAGGACGCATCGGGCCACGCGCTTGAGAATGCGCTCTCCTACGCCAAGGGCATTGGCTGCACCCGCGCCGGAGTCATCCAGACCACGTTTGCGGAAGAGACCGAAACCGACCTCTTCGGCGAGCAGGCCGTCCTCTGCGGCGGCACCGCCGCGCTGGTCAAGGCCGGGTTTGAGACGCTGGTGAACGCCGGTTATCAGCCGGAGATTGCGTACTTCGAATGCCTGCATGAGCTCAAGCTGATCGTGGACCTGATGTACCGCGGTGGCCTGGCCTACATGCGCTACTCCGTGTCTGACACGGCCGAGTACGGCGACTACATTGCCGGCCCGCGTATTGTGACCGACGCGACCCGCGCCGAGATGAAGAAGCTGCTCACGGAAATCCAGAACGGCACGTTCGCCAAGAGGTGGATTGAGGAAAACAAAACCGGGCGTAAGTTCTTCAACGAGATCCGCAAGACGGAAGCCGAGCACCCGATTGAAGAGGTTGGCGGACGGCTGCGCGCGGCCATGCCGTTCCTCGACCCGGTGACGGTAAAGGACAACAAGCCGCAGTCTTCTGTACCGACGGCGTAATTCGGTCCGGCAACCTTTGGGGCAGCTTGATGGCTGCCCCAAACTGTCTCTGCGCTTGCATACCCTTACGGCTGCTCGGAAGTCTATTTTTGTATGGTCCGTTCGCTCGTTGTTCTTCTGCTAATTGTTCCCTTGAGTGCATTTGCGCAGGCGAGCCTGAATTGTCCGATGCGCCCGAAGACGCTTGACGCGATGCTGCATTGTTACCGGCCGCTGCTGGTCTTCAGCCCGTCGGCAACGGACCCGAGGCTTCGTGAGCAGACGAAGCTTTTGGATGCCGCGGCCGATTCGATGATGGACCGCTTTGTCCTGCTGACGCCGATTGTTCCCAATCCAAAGCAGTATGCCAGGCCGCTTGACACGCTCTATATCGTCCTCAGCGAGCACGAGATGCAGGCTGTCCGAGTGCGCTTTCATGTTCCGTCGAACCGCTTTGAAGTGCTGCTGCTGAACGAAGAGGGCGATGTTGCCATGCGCAGCGCCGAGCCGATTCATGTGACTCCGATGGATCGGCTGATTGACACGTGGCCGCGGCGGAAGCGAGAAGAGCTTCGCCGCGATTCCTATTAGCGAAGGCGATCCTCCTGCGTTGTCGCGGTCGATCAGGTACCATCGGAGAAAGAGGCTGAGCCCCTATGACTACCGCCAGTTCCATCCCCACACTGGATCCGGCTGCGCTGAACCGTACCCCGATTCCAGAGATTGTTGAAGCCCTGCGCCGCGTACCGCCGCTTGCAACCATGGATGACGCCGAGCTTACGTGGCTCGCCGAGCATGGCATTGAGCGCAAGGTGCCCGCAGGCACGACGCTGTTTCGCGAGGGTGACGTTGCCGACCGCATGACGATCCTGCTGAAGGGCGAGGTGCATGTTCGGCGCGAGCGGGGCGGGCCGGCCGCGCTGTTTATTGGCCGCACAGGACTAATTACGGGCCTGCTGCCTTTCTCGCGCATGAAGACTTACGGTGGCCACGGCTATGCCGTGACCGACCTGTGGGGACTGGACTACCCGCGCGAGATATTCGCCGAGATGACCTCGGCGGTTCCATCGATGACGCAGCGGTGTGTCAGCGTGCTGCTGGACCGGGTGCGCGAGATTACGCGGCTGGAACAGCAGGCGGAGAAGCTCAATGCGCTGGGCAAGCTGGCCGGGAACCTGGCGCACGAGATGAACAATCCTGCGTCGGCTGCGCAGCGGGCTGCGTCGGGGCTGCTGGATGAGCTGCGCGTCTACGGGCGCGAGAAGTACAAACTCGGCGCGCTGTGCCTGGACGAAGAGCACATTGCCCGGGTGCATGAATGGCAGCAGTCGGTCCGCGGACGCAACAAGCTGCTGAAGCAGGACTCGGTGCAACATGCGGCGCTGGAGGACCAGCTGCAGACCTGGCTTCGCGCGCACGGTGTGGAACAGACGTGGAAGATCGCTCCGGAGCTGGCCGAGCTGGGCGTGACGGCCGAACAGCTGGAGCCGATTGGCGACTTCCTGAATGCCGGTGCGCTGCAGGTGGTGCTGGGGCAGTTTGCGTCCTCGATCCGGGCGGAGCGGATTGCGGAGGCGATGCTGGAGTCGACGGCGCGGATCTTCGATCTGATCCGAGCGATCAAGGACTACTCGTACATGGACCAGGCGCCGATTCAGGAGATCGACGTGCGGCAGGCGCTGGACAACACGCTGGCCATGCTGCAGTCGCGGCTGGGCAACGTGGAGGTGGAGCGGCGTTACGAGGCTGACCTTCCGCTGATTGCGGCCTACGGCAGCGAGCTGAGCCAGGTGTGGATGGCGCTGCTGGAGAATGCGCTGGACGCGATCGACGGCCGGGGCAAGATCACGCTGGGCGTGAAGCGCTCGGGGGACATGCTGCTGATCGAGATCTGGGACAACGGGCCGGGGATTCCGAAGGAACTGCAGGACCGGATTTTTGAGCCGTTCTTTACGACCAAGCCGACGGGCGAGGGCCTGGGGCTGGGTCTGGACACGGTGCAGCGGGTGGTTCGGCGGCACCGCGGGTACGTTCATGTGCAGTCGGAGCCGGGGGCGACGTGCTTCGAGGTGCGGATTCCGGTGGAGCAGTTGCAGGCGTATTAGGGCGGCTAAGAAGCGGGTAGCTGGTAGGGCGGGTAGCTAAGAAGCGGGTAGCTAAGGTCCGGGTGGCTAAGGTCCGGGTGGCTAAGGTCCGGGTGGCGCGCGGACAAGGTTCGGCCCGTTCGGGCCGGGCTACATTCGTCGATCTGTGGGTCGTTCCGTCTGGCGACTCCACTCCGGCCTATCGGCTGTAAGGTGCGCCCTTCGACTTCGCTCAGGGCAGGCTCTGGCGGCGCGGGTTTATCCCCCCGGAGTCAAATCACCCCACGGACGAAGACCTGTCTTCACCCCAGCAAGCAAAGACCGCTTGCCGGGGACCCCGATTGTCCGCGGGGACCCCGAATCGACCCCACTCCTTGTCCCCCACACAAGCCAAAAGAAGGCTTGTATGGGCCACCCGGCGGTAAGTTGCGGCTCTGCGAGCCGGTTTTTTGCGGCACCCTTCGGCTCGCTTTGCTCGCTCAGGGCAGGCTCTCAAAGCCGTGCCCTGATACAAGACGTGGCTGTGCGGAGAGAGCCGGTAGCGATGGATTTCAAATGCGGTCGTTCCCAGGTCTCAAAAGCGAGACCTGGGGCACCCGGCACCCGGCAACCTTGCCGCTCGCGAGACTGTGCGATGTTCTAAAATCGCGTGTCATGAATTTAATGATCTTCCGGATGCGCCTCCCCTGCAAACGAATATGTACAGTGCCGTTGTGTTGTCTGTTCTGCATTGGGGTGCTGGCGCTGCGTTCTATGGCGGCTGAAACGTCTGGTACAAGTTCCCCCGCCCAGATTGACCAGGCGGTGGAGGCAGCGCTTTCGGACTCGGGTGTGAGGAACCCAAAGATCATTTCCCGTCTGGATCTAACGGAACCCTTTAAAACGTCGAGCCAATGGACGCTGGAAGTTGCCGAGGAGGACGTACCGCCGCCTTCAAAGGCGCCGATGATGGAGGACCACGGGCCCATATTTGTATGCTTCGTCAAAGCGGACACGCCGAATTGCTCCGAAAAGTTTTATCAACGCGCCGACAACGAACGCGGTTGGCTTGGTCTGCCGATGCATTTCCTGGCCAACAGAGTGGTATATGCAGGGCGAGGTAAAACAAGGCCTCTCTTGCTCATATCACTCTGCGGTGCAGAATTTTTCGACGGCAACTGTGAAGTGGCAACTGCTTTGTATCGATATCAGAAACGTTCCGACACTTTTCCCCGCGTGTTCTTGAATGTGACCGGACGCAATAACAATGAATCCACTCGATTCGTCGAGCGCGGGCCGCTGCGAGGGATGGTAATCGTCAACTATCCGACCGAACATGCGCCATACACATACTGGATTGAGGCCTATGCTCCAGGGAAATCTTGGCAGTACGTTCGAATACTCCACTATCGAGGGCGCACAGGATACGGGGATGGCAATCCATTAGCTGTGATCGACTCAGAAATGCCCGAGATTTTGCGCCATATGGGATTATGGCGGACGGGGAATGCTTTGCCGGTTCCGAGCCGCCTGCCTAAGGGCTGCAATCACCTATCCATGCGCCGCGGAGAAGAGTGGTGCAACTAATCATGACGGTGCAGCCGAGCCACAACCTTCCCTGATTCTGCCAAAGTGTCTTCCGGAGATGTGGGATAGCGCTGACTTGTTCCTCCGCTATGCCCCGTTGGCGGCGAGGTTGCGGGGTTGGTAGGGGCGGTCTTCGGCGAGGGCTTGTTTGAAGTCGTCGAGAAGGGTCTCTTTC
>JAJYBT010000248.1 GCA_021778875.1 Acidobacteriota bacterium
GAAGCTCGCTCCGCCCGCGCGTACACCGCCGCCGCAAAGGGCGGCCCGCTGGCGTTGCGCGCGTTTCTTGCGCAGTTTCCCAAGGGCGCCGATTTGCATGTGCATCTGAGCGGAGCGGTCTACGCCGAGACGTTCATCAAGGACGCGGGAGAAGACGGCCTGTGCGTGGACCCGCGAACGCTGAGCCTGGCCAGGCCGCCATGCACAGGGCCGCTGGAGCCGGCGAAGGAGTTGACAGGCGTGCTGACGCAGGCGCAGCAGGATCTCTATGACGATCTGGTGAATGCCTTTTCCATGCGCAGCTTTGTGCCGAGTCAAGGCTTCAGCGGACACGACCAGTTCTTCTCGACCTTCGCGCGGTTTGGCAGCATCGCCAAGAGCCATACGGGCGAGTGGGTGGACGAGGTGGCCAGCCGCGCCGCCGCGCAGAACCAGCAGTATCTGGAGCTGATGGAGACGCCGCCTTTCAGCCATGCAACCAAGATTGCGCATGAGACAGGCTGGAACCCGAACTTTGCCCAGATGCGCGAGGCACTGCTGGCGCACGGTCTGCGCGACGAGGTTGCAGCCGACCGCGACGATGTGCGCACGGCGGAGGCGATGCGCCTGAAGCTGGAGCAATGCGGAACGGCGCAGGCCACGCCCGCATGCCAGGTGGAGGTGCGCTATATCTATCAGGTGCTGCGCGGCTTTGCGCCGGAGCAGGTTTTTGCACAGACGCTGCTGGGGTTTGAGACGATTCAGGCGGCGATGGACGGGCAAGACGACACCTATGTGGGCATCAACTTTGTGATGCCGGAGGACGGGTTTGTCTCCATGCGCGACTACACGCTGCAGATGAAGATGCTGGACTATCTGCACACGGTGTATCCGCGCGTTCACATCACGCTGCATGCGGGCGAGCTGGCTCCCGGGCTTGTGCCGCCGGAGGGTTTGCGCTTCCACATCAGGCAGGCTGTGGAGCTGGGCCACGCGGAACGGATCGGCCACGGCGTGGATGTAATGTACGAGGACGACGCGCAGGCGCTGCTGAAGGAACTGGCGCGGAAGCACGTGATGATTGAGATCAATCTCAGTTCGAACGATGGCATTCTGGGCGTGCAGGGCGTTGAGCATCCCTTCCCGCTTTACCGGGCCGCGCATGTTCCGGTGGCGCTCTCGACGGACGATGAAGGCGTGAGCCGCATCGATTTGACGAATGAGTATGTGCGCGCCGCGCTGGACTACGACCTGAGCTACCGCGATCTGAAGCAGATGGCGCGTACGGGCTTGGAGCACAACTTTCTGCCGGGCGAGAGCCTGTGGGCCGCGCCCGATGTTTTTGGCGCGACGGCGGCGGCATGCAAGGGACAGGCGCTGGGCGCGGAGAAGCCCAGCGGCGCATGCAAGACGTTCCTTGATCACAGCCAGAAGGCGGCGGCGCAGTGGGAGCTTGAACGGCGCTTCAGGGCGTTTGAAGCGCAGTATTAAGAGCGCGCGCCGTGTGTTCGCCGCGGGCGCGGAATGGCTGCGAGCCCGCCTGCGAAGTTACTCCTCGTGTTGCAGCGTCTCTCCACCGGGGCCGACCTGCACCTCGGAATGCCTGCCAGCGTTGAGCACCTGGGCCTCATATGCGACGAGGGCTCCGTGCTTGATGAGCGATTCGACCTTGGTGATGGTTCCTTTGCCTGCCTTCTGGCGCAGACCGGCCTGTACGTTTGCGGGCAAGCTGGCCAGCGCGACCTGCTCTTCGATTTCGAGCAACTGGCCGTCGGGAGCGATCGTTACATCCTTTGAATGGCCTCCGGTGGTCATCTGCACTTCGTATTCAAGCTGGCCATCTTCCCTGTCCTGGCTGTACCCGAGGACGGTTGCGCCTTTGCTTTGCTGCTCGGCAGTTTTTCTAACGGCGGCGGGCAACTGCCTTTTGGCGATCTTTTTCTCTGCGGCAATGGACGGAACCGCGAATGCGGCGATGACGATGAGAGCGAAGACGCCTGCGTGAGCTCGAAACATGGGGGCTCGCTTTCCGCAGCCTTTCGGCATGCAAGGCGAGAGTACGCGCGGGAGGCTTAAGTCAACGTGAAGCGCACAGCGCGGCGGTTTCAGGTTGCACAGGTGTGAAGACATGGCCGCCCGCGGAATAGACTGTGTGGCATGGACAACGAGCGCATCCGCGCGTTTTGCCTGGGGCTGCCGCACGTGGCAGAGACGGTGAACTGGGGGCACCACCTTGTGTACTGGGTGGGCGACCGCGACATCGGCGGCAAGATGTTTGCCATGACGGACCTTGAAGGCATAGGCACGGGCGTGCTGTGGTTTCACTGCGGGGCGGAGCGGTTTCACGAGCTGCTGGAAGTGGAGGGCATTATTCCCGCGCCGTATTTGGCCAGGGCGCACTGGGTGACGGTGGAGCGGTGGGACGCGCTGCGGCCGCGGGAGATTGAAGACGAACTGCGGCGGGCGCATACTCTGGTGTATGAGAAGCTGCCCAGGCGCACCAGGACGGTGCTGGCGCTGCCGGAGAAGGAACGCGCCAAGGTGATTCGGGAGCGGAAGAAGGTGCTGGCGGCGCGCGGTGCCGGCCGCACGGGCAAGGGCCTGTGACGGTATTCGGCAGGAACAGAATGGGCGCGAGGTGCGTATCTGGTGGCGAGGGCAGTTTTGTGTCCTTGCGGCGAACGAGGCGCTGAAACGATGGTGAAGTTCCTTTTGTGGTGCATTCTGCTGGTGCTGTGCTGGCCGCTGGCGCTGATTGCGCTGGTGCTGTATCCGTTCGTGTGGCTGCTGCTGCTGCCGTTCCGGCTGGTGGGGATTGCCGTCGGCGGCGCGCTGGCGCTGGTGAGCGCGATTATCTTTCTGCCGGTGCGGGTGTTGCGGGCGATCTGACGGCGCGCGCGATGCGTGTTGCATAACGCCGTGTAATTCTCTGCAAGCCTTCTGTGGAAAACTGCAAATAAAAAAGGGGGTAGGGGGTGGCAGCCTGTGGCTGCCACCCCCAGCTTCCAGCTCTCAGCTTTGCTGCGCGGGTGCGGGCCGGGTTGGGCTCTGTGTTTTTATTGTGCGCGAAGTGGGGGAAATTATCTGCAAAGTTCGGACGGATTTCTTGCGGGTGTGAGGGGAGCGGAATCCCACATCTCTTGCGAGATGTGGGGCACCACGAACCCTAGTTCTTGCGGTGTATTCATTCGCCAGTAATGGGTTTAAAGATCATTTCAAGCCAATTCGTTTTTCAATGTAATCCGTCAGAACGTTTGCAGCCACCGGACCGATCTTCTCTGTTGCCTTGAAAAGAAAGCCTTTCAGCTTCTGCGCACTAGTAACTCTAGAGGAATTTGGTATTTCCTCATCTGAAAGTGTCCTTACGGCCTCCGTAAGCTCAAGTGTATTGTCGGCCCCGTGCTGCTGGATAAGCCTCAGCAGTTCTCGGGAGTCTTCCGTAAGGTTGAAGTCCCCCAGAATTTCCTGCGAAACCACACCCGTCACCGTATTGATGATCTGCGGGCGGAGATTAACAGTCACCGATCCAAAGCTGCTTGCCGAATGCGCGGAGAGCGATTTCGCCTCGCCTGATGAGAGGCCTGACAAAGTGAGAGCCTCTGGTATAGTTTTGGCCACTAAGGCGTTGATTAAACCCCATTCCGTATCGTCAGGAAGCGTCTCGGCCAACTCGGATTCAAGCCGCTGTCGAATGTTGAGGAGTTTTCTTTCCCGATCATGCCTCAGGTCAACTTGGAGTCTCTTAGCCTCCTTCGAATACCTCGTCACTATCGCAGAAATCTCATCTGGGTTGACAGTCTTTTTGCGAAGCAGAATTTCTGCTTCGTCGGGATTCGAGACAGACAAATCCAATATCTTCGAAAAGTCCTGAAACTCCTCCGACAAGCTTGAACCTTTGGAAACCTCCTCCCCGTGGAATTCATATGAGGTGCCGTGGCCTGTTCGTATCTGGTCCAGCCGGATCCCTTTCCGCCCGGTTTTAATTAGGTAGTCCCGGAAAAGTTCGAGCAGTCTGTCAATCTCATTTGCCCAGAGTCGATTCGCGGGGACATAGACACGAAAGAGCAAGCCACGAAGTGCGTCATCAAGGAGCCGTATTGCCGCTACTGTGACCTCGGCGTTCGTGCGATAAGGAATGAGATTTAGGCCTTGTGCGCGGAGTCTCGCGTTTACGGCATCAAGGGCTTCGGCCGCCGGATAATCCGTAAAGCGGGACCGATAATACCGATAGTCTTCGCGGTCGACCGGATCGAGGCCTGGCTCACTTTCGCCCTCGGCCTGTCGGCGTTGGGCCCTTATCGCCTCGCCGGACAAAAGGTCCTCAAAAACGAAGACTGCGTTCTTGGTCTGCGCCACTCGGCCGAAGAGCTCGTCTGAAATGTGGGTGTAATGAGGATCAGCCAATAGGTTGTATACGCGAGCATTCAGCTTGGCGGCTACGGCGCGCACGTTAGATTGCTCAAAATAACGAACGATAGACGCCCAATTTCTCGGGCTGGATTCAAGCACTTTCCGTTTGTATCGTTCTCCGCTAGATTTCAATGCGCTCGTGATCCCCTCATGATCGATGTTCCCAAGCAGCAGGACTAACGACTCGAACGGACTTTTCATCTCTTCGCCACCAAGGTCGGGGGATTCGTCCGGAAATAGAGAATTTTGCATGGCTTATTAGAGCATGGCTGCCGGGGCAGCCTGCGGACGGTCTGCCCGTCCCCGCCCAATGAATGTCGGTGCCCCAGCATTATCACTGAAGGGTGGTACAGCAGTTCGCCTAGCTTGTTGATCGATCAATCCCAATAAACGGCCCTCGCTTCAGTCATTCAACGGTAGCTTAGCAGCCGCACTCAACAAGCGATCAATCCCCTAATCACTCAGTGAGTTCTGAACTGATGTGCCCGGAGGCTCTTCTTCGAGCTTTGGGTGTGTCACGGACAGTCTAGAATCTGGCGTGTAGTGGGCTGACGTGGCTCGACATTGCGCTCGGCAATGCATTAGCTTGAGCCTATGGCGGGTGTGAGTTTACGTCTGGATGGGAAGGTTGCGCTGATCACGGGCGGGTCGCGGGGGATTGGCGCGGAGACGGTGCGCTTGTTTGTGGAAGCTGGCGCGCGGGTGGTGTTCAGCTACCGGCAGGCGCGGGAGCAGGCTCATGCGCTGATGAAGGAGTGCGGCGGGCCGGCGCGGTGCGTTGGGCTGGAGCAGGAGTTGAGCACTCCGCGGGATGGCCATGCGCTGGTGGGCGCGGCGGTGAAGGCCTTTGGGCGGCTGGATGCGCTGGTGGTGAATCACGGCATCTGGCCTGCGGAGGACGCTCCGATTGAGCTGATGACCGAGGAGCAGTGGCGGCGCACGATGGGCGTGAATCTGGACTCAGTGTTTGGGCTGGTGCAGGCGGCGGCTGCGCAGATGGAGCTGCAAGGGCCTCCGGCGACGGGCGGGGACGGAAGCGCGGGGCACATTGTGTTGATCAGCTCCACGGCGGGGCAGCGCGGCGAGGCCTACCACGCGGACTATGCCGTGACGAAAGGGGCGCTGATCAGTCTGACAAAG
>JAJYBT010000249.1 GCA_021778875.1 Acidobacteriota bacterium
ATTTACGTCCTGCTTGTCAATGAAGTAGGCGCCCGGTTTGGGTCCGGAGAATTGATCGTGACGCGGGGGCAGGGGTGTGACGGGCGGAAGGGGCTCGAAGACCGCGCGCAGCCTGGCTTCCATGGCGACGGGGTCGAAGTCGCCTTCGACGCCGACGATGAGTTTGCCTTTAAGGCTGCGGTCGTGCCAGGTTTCGAGGTCGGAGAGGGAGATGTTGCCGATGGTGGCGAACTCGGGCTGTAGGGTGTAGGGGCTGTTGATGCCGTAGACGAGCTTGGCAGCTTCGCGGCCGGCGATCTCGCTTTCGTTGTCGTTGCGGCGAACAATGGCCGTGGCCTCCTGCTGCTGCGCGAGACGCATCTTGATGGGGTCGAATCTGGGATGGAAGAGGAGATCCATGGCGAGGGCGAAGACCTGATCGGAATCCCCCTTGAGCGAGTCCCAGGCGAGGGAGGTAGAGTCCTCGTCGCCGCCGGTTTCAATGTGGGCGGCTTTGGCCTCGAGAAAATCGTCCATGGCGTCGCCGCTCATTTTGGCGGTGCCGCTGGTGCGCCATGCCTGGCCGTAAATATCAATGAGGCCGGCCTTGGAGGGCTGGACATCGCGGGCGCCGCCGGGAATGAGCACGGCGCCGGAGACGAAGGGCAGTTCGTGGTCTTCCTGAAGGAAGAGGACGATGCCGTTCTTGAGCTCAATGCGTCTGGGTTGCTGGGGATGAAAGGCGTGGAGCGTGGGGATGGGAATCTGCTCCCAGGGCTTGGACTGCTGGGCCGACAGGCAGGACGGCGCGAGGAGGAGAAGCAAGGCGAGCGCGCAGGCAACCGGCAGAGGAACAGCGTGCCGATATCTGCCGTTTGGCGGCAGCGCCGGCGAAAGCACGGGGCGCGGAGCGGGAAGAAGAGCAGCCGCAGCTCCATTGCCGCGAGCGTTTGCAGGCGGAATGACAGGCCATGTGGCTTCCGAGGCAGGTTGACGGCTCAACAGAGCAGGGTTCTTCATTGCGCGCCTCCATTTTTGCTTGCTGTCGCGGCTGGGGGTTCGGAGTCGATTTCGGCGCTGGTGCGGTTCGAAGCGACGAAGACCTTGTTGGCGACGCGGCGGATGTCGGCTTTGGTGACCTTGTCAACTCTGTCGAGCTGAAGGAAGAGCTGACGCCAGTCGCCGTAGCGGGTCTGATACTCGGCGAGGGAGCCGGCGAGACCCTGGTTGTCGGCGAGGCTGCGGAGAATATCGGCGCGGGCGCGGGTCTTGTACATTTCCAGCTCTGCGTCGGTGACGTCGGCGGTTTTGAGTTTTTCGATTTCCTTGTGGATGGCGTCGCGCATTTCATCCGGAGTGTGGCCGGGGAGCGGGACGGCGTAGAAGGCGAAGAGGCTGGGGTACTTTTCGCCGGGGAAGGGGCTGAAACCCTCGGCTTCAGCGGCGATCTGCTGCTGCTCGACAAGACTGCGGTAGAGGCGGGAGACGCGGCCGTTGGACATGATGTCGCTGATGGCGTCGTAGACGGCGTCATCGGGATCGCGATAGCTGGGACGGTGATAGCCCTCGATGTAGAAGGGCTGGGTCTGCTCGCGGATGACGACGGACTTTTCAGCGAACTGCCTGGGCTCGACGGTGGTCATCTCTTCCGGTTTGGGACCGGCGGGAACGCGGCCGAAGTATTTCTCGAGCATGGGCAGCGCGGTTTTGGTGTCTACGTCACCGACGATGGCGACGACAACGTTGCCGCCGACGTAGTACTTGCGATGGAAGGCCATGGCCTCGGTGGCATTGATCTGGCTGACCTCACTGGGCCAGCCGATGGCGCTGCGGCCGTAGTTGTGAGCCACGTAGGCGGTGGCGACAAACTGCTCGACGAGGCGGCCGATGGGGTTGGAGTCGACGCGCATGCGCCGTTCTTCCAGAACAACGTCGCGCTCCTTGTAGAACTCGCGGGGGACGACATCGGCGAGCCGGCCGGACTCCATCCAGGCCCAGAGGGCGAGGCGGTTTTCCGGCATGGACCAGAAGTACTGCGTATCGTCGAGGCTGGTTTCGGCGTTGAGGCCGTGGGCGCCGTTGGCTTCAGCCACCTCGGTGAACTGGTTGGGGATGACGTACTTGTCCGCCGCGGTCTGAGCGTCGAGGAAGGCCTGGTGGAGCTGCTTGAGCTTGGCTTCATCGCGGCCGATGGGCTTGAGGAACTCGGCTTCATAGGCGTTGTTGGCGGCCTCAACTTTTTCGAGAGCGACTTTCTCGGCGGCGTAGTCCGTGGTACCGATCTGGGTGGTTCCCTTAAAGGCCAGATGCTCGAACATGTGCGCGAGGCCGCTCTCGCCGGAGGGATCGTCCACGTCGCCGGCATCGATGAAGGTGGTGTAGCTGAAGACCGGGGCTTCATGGCGCTCAGAGATGATGAGGGTGAGGCCGTTGGGAAGCACTTTGACGGTGGTGGTCTTCTCAAAGCCCTGCAAATAAGAGCTTAGATCGTTCTGGGCAAAGGCGCTGCACGAGACGGTCAAAGCCGCGAGCAGAGCCAGAGAGCCCTTACGGAACCAGGAAAAAGGCATGCATCCTCCTTGAAGCAAGAGAAGCGAGAAAGCGATTAAATTCGCTCCCTTCCAAACTATTGCGGGCAGGTGCGACGGGTCAAACCGGGCGCTGCTGAAAACCGCGAACGATATAATCGAGGCCATGGCGGGCATGGAGCAGGAGAACGTGACGGCACGGGCGCGAGAAGCCGCTGAGGAGCCGACCGCGGAGACGACCGCGGAGACGACGGCGAAGCTGCGCGCGCTGGAGGATCGGCTGCGCGGGCTGGGAAGCGTGATCGTGGCCTATTCAGGGGGCGTGGACTCGGCGTTTCTTGCCGCGACGGCGCACCGCGTGCTGGGGGCACAGATGCTGGCGGTGCTGGCGGATTCGGCGTCGCTGGCGCGGCGCGACATGGAACATGCGCTGGAGTTTGCGGCGTCGCTGGGGATGCCGCTTGAGGTGGTATCGACCGAGGAGCTTGACCGTCCGGAATACGCGCGCAACGACGCGGACCGCTGCTTCCACTGCAAAGACGAGCTTTTTCTGGTTTTGGGGGAGTTGACCCGCAGGCGGGGGGTTGCGCACATCGCCTATGGGATGAATGCGGACGACAGGCGGGACTACCGGCCGGGACAGCGGGCGGCGTCGCAGCATGCGGTGCTGGCGCCTCTGGCCGAGGCGGGATTGACCAAGCTGGAAGTGCGGGCGCTGGCCAGGGCCGCGGGCTATCCGGTGTGGGATCGGCCGGCGGCGCCGTGCCTTGCGTCGCGTGTGGAGTACGGACGCACGGTGACGCGCGCGGTGCTGGAACAGGTAGAGCGCGGCGAGGAGAGCCTGCGGCAACTGGGCTTTCGGCAGTTGCGGGTGCGGCATCACGGGGAGCTGGCGCGGGTGGAGATAGCGCGCGAAGAGTTTGAACGGGCGCTGACGCTGGAGATGATGGACGCGATCGCGGCCCGATTGCAGGAGGCCGGTTTCAAGTACGTGACCCTCGATTGCAAGGGGTTCCGGTCGGGATCGATGAACGCGGTGCTGCCGGTGGAAGTGCTGGCGCGGAAGGGCGCGTGAGCGGGGCCGTCGGGTTGAGCGCCGACTCCCTTGCGGGATCGTTCGAGCGCGGAACGAGGGCGCGTACAGGACAGCCGGCCCAGAGACCGGTGTTACCGGCAGTCATTTAGAATCACTAGGCGATGCGAATCGGTTATCTCGAATGCTTTTCCGGGATCAGCGGCGACATGCTGCTGGGCGCGCTGGTGGATGCGGGCGTTTCCTTTGACATGCTTGCGGACGCGGCGAGCGCGCTGAACGTGGGCGCGCGCCTGGAGAAGCGGCGAGTGGACCGCGGCGGGCTGACCGGCACCAAGGTGGACGTGGTGGAGCCGGGAGCCGGAATCAGGGTTCGCGGAGCCGAAGGCGCGCATACCCACGGGCACGATCATCACACGCACGAGCATCACACGCATGGCCACGAGCAGGTTGCGCACGAGGGCTCCGCGCACGAACATGGGCATCACGAGCACGAAGCAGGGCATGGGCACGAACATGCGCCGCATCGGTCGCTGCATTCGATTCTCGGGATCATTGAGGGAGCTCCGCTGCAGGACGGGGTGAAGCGGCGGGCGTCGCTGGCGTTCCAACTGCTGGGCGAGGCCGAGGCGGCGATCCATTCGATGCCGATCGAGAAGGTGCACTTCCACGAAGTGGGCGCGGTGGACACGATCGTGGACATTGTGTGCGCGGCGGCGGGGTGCGAGGCGCTGGGCGTGGAACGGTGGATGGCATCGCCGTTGAATGTAGGCAGCGGGACGGTGAAGTGCCAGCATGGGACGCTGCCGGTGCCTGCGCCGGCGACGCTGGCCCTGCTGGGAGATGCGCCGGTGTATGCGGCCGGGCCGGCGATGGAACGGGTGACGCCGACAGGCGCGGCGCTGCTGCGGATGCTTGATGTGGAGTACGGGCCGCTGCCGGCGATGCGGGTTGCATTGCGGGGCTACGGCGCGGGCGGACGGGATACGCCGGGAGAGCCGAATCTGCTGCGGCTGCTGGTGGGCGATGCGTCCGATGCAGCCGAAGGCGCGACGCCGATCGCGGTGATGGAGACGGTGATTGACGATTCGACTCCGCAGCTGCTGGCCTACGTGAGCGAACTGCTGCTTGAGGCGGGAGCGTGGGATGTGTATCGGGCGCCAGTGCAGATGAAAAAAGGACGGGCGGGGGTGCAGGTGACGGTGCTGTCGAGCCCGGAGAAGATGCCGATGCTGCGCGATCTGCTGCTGCGGGAGACGACGACGATCGGGCTGCGGTGGCGGATCGAGAGCAAGATGGCGCTGGCACGCGAGTTTGCCGAGGTGGAGACGGCGTGGGGCAAAGTGCGGATGAAGGTGGCGCGTTGGGCTACGGGCGAGGTGGCGAACGCGCAGCCGGAGTATGAGGTGTGCCGGAATCTGGCGCGGCTGCATCAGCTTCCTTTGAAGCAGGTGATGCAGGCAGCGATGAAGGCGTGGTCGGAGCAGGGAGCGGCGTCGAAGGGGAAGCACTGATGGATCGCGCACAGATTGAGAGACTGCTGCAAGAGGTTCAGGCGGGGACGACGGGCGTGGCCGACGCGCTGGAGCGGCTGCGCAATCTGCCGTTTGAGGATCTTGGCTTTGCGAAGGTGGATCACCACAGATCGCTGCGTACGGGCATGCCGGAGACGATCTTTGCCGCGAGCAAGACGCCGGAACAGGTGGCGGCCATCTTTGAGCGGATGGCGAGGGCGGGCGGCAATGTGCTGGCCACGCGGGCCTCGGTCGAGATGTACGCGATGGTGCAGGCCGCGGAGCCGCGGGCGGAGTTCCACCCGATGGCGCGCGCGATCACGCTGAAGCAGACCGACGCCCCGGCGGGCAAGGGAACGGTGGCGGTGGTTTGCGCAGGGACGAGCGACCTGCCGGTGGCCGAAGAGGCAGCAGTGACGGCGCGCCTGATGGGCAACACGGTGGATCTGGTGGCCGACGTGGGCGTA
>JAJYBT010000250.1 GCA_021778875.1 Acidobacteriota bacterium
GCAGATTACGCCGCCGAAGGCGTGCCTGGCGGAGTCGATGCCTGCGGAACTGGAGCAGTTGATGGCGTTGTACGTGGAAACGCGCAAGCGCGAGAAGTCGTCGCGGCGGAGCGGACGGGCGGCGATTCACGCGAGGATGCGAACAGAGTTTGAGCGGGCGGGTGTTTGGGATTTGATGCGCAAGCGGATTGCGGTTGCAAGCTACACGCAGCCGGGCGACCCGCTGCGCATTGACTGCGGATACAGGCCGAATGGCGTGATTCGGATGTTCCATGCGGTTTCGCTGGAGGCAGATTTGGAGCTGTCCAAGGTTTTAGCGTTCAGCGCTCCGGCCTTGATGGAGGGCGTACGTCGCGTGGAGAATGCCGATCTGCAATTGACCGCAGTGGTGGAGCCGGTGAAGGATCGGGCCAAGGATGAGGAGTGGGTTGCGCACTACCGCTTTGCGGTAGAGACAATGGAAGCGCAGAAGATTCGAGTGCTGACGACGAGCGACCTGGGTCGAGTTGCGGAGACGGCACGAAGCGAGTTGAGGGTTTAGAGAAAAGACAGCAGGAACAAGCAGTACAACGTAGAGGCATGGCGCGCGCCGTGCCTTTTTCTTTTGGGCGCGGAGACACGGGAGGACAGGGCGCATGGGCGTGAAGGAATCGATTCGGAGTGCATGGAAGCGAATGGGAGTGAACGAGGTGGAGGCAAAGACAGAGCAGCAGAAGAGCGAGGGGCAACGGAAGACCATGGCGTTGCCGTCGATTCTGAGTCCCTTTCACGCGCAGAGGGCGATGCCGAAGCCGACGCCGGCGAATTTGCGAAAGTTTGCGGAGACTCCGCTGGTGCGGCGCGCGATCAACATCATCAAGGACCGGGTGGCGAGCATGGATTGGCAGGTCAGGCTGAAGCGCCACTGCCCGGCGGACAAGGTGGGATATGTTGAGCGCAAGCTGGCGATTCTGCGCCGGACACTGGAGGCGCCGAATGATTCCGATTCGTTTCGGACGCTGATAGAGCAGGTTCTGGAGGATACGCTGGTGGGCGGATTCGGCGCGATCGAGATGGACCTGACCGAGATCTCCGAGAGGCCGTTCGAGTTGTGGCCCGTGGACGGGGCGACGATTCAGATCAATCCGAAATGGGACGGGACGGCCAGCTCGCCGCGCTACGCCCAGGCGACCGGGCTGGCCGGCGGCGCGGGGCTCATTCCGTTGCATGACGATGAACTGATGTATATACGGATGAACCCGCGCAGCTACACGCCGTTTGGCCTGGGGCCACTGGAGGTCGCGTTTGAGACGGTCAACACGTTTCTGAGCGCGCATCGATTTGCCGGAAAGCTGGCGAGCAACTCGGTGGTGCAGTACGCGCTGTGGTTGAACGAGACAACACCTGCGCAGCAGGAGCGACTGATTCGGTGGTGGCAGGACGAAATTGAGGGCACCGGGCGTGTCCCGTTGATCAGCACGGAGCAGAAGCCGGAAGTGCTGCGATTTGCGCAGGGCACGGATGCCGACCTGCGGTTGAACTGGCAGCAATTCCTGATCCGGATGGTGGCGAATGCCTTTGGGCTGCCGCCGCTGCTGCTGGGTCTGGAGCAGGGAGTGAACCGGGCGACGGCGACCGAACTGATGGACGAGGCGTTCCATAGCGCGATTACGCCGCTGGCACGGCTGCTGGCGGAGCACATTACCCGGGATCTGTTCGCGAAGAGGTTGGGGTGGCATGAGTTTGAGTTTGTCTTCAATGAACTGGATGCCAGGGATGAGATGTCTGAGATTCAGATTCAGACGGCGCTGCTTGCGGCCGGCGTTCTGACGGTGAATGAGGTGCGGGCGATGCGGGGATTGGCTCCGCTGCCAGATGGGGCGGTGCTTGCGAAGGCGGACCTGCGCCAGGAAGAGGAGGTAACGAGGCCGGTATTGACAGAAGGGAATTAGAGACGAACCAAAGAATCGAGGGAAGCGGGAATGGAATTGGAAGCACTTGCAGTAGCGCTGCCAGAGGTTGCAGGACATCCGAACCGGGTGGCGTTTGAGGGGGTGCTAACGCGCGTTGACGAGCCGAGCAATAAGCCTCCTTCAGGCGCGCGTGGTCATCGCGTGATCCTGACGCGGTCTGCAGCGCTGGCGGCATTGCCATCGCTGATGGGTATGGCGGTGGACTTTGCGCAAGGCTGGGATGGCCATGACGCACGGAGGAAGTGCGGGATTATTACACACGCAGACGTGGACGGAAATTGTCTGCGAGTGAGCGGGTACCTCTTCGGCAAAGATTTTCCGGAGGTGGTGGAGAGGATGCGCCAAAGCGCTAGCGGCGCGATGGGCATGTCCTACGAGATTGCGGATGCGCATGTAGAAGACATGAACGCCGAGATCTGGACATTGACGCGGGCGACCTTTACGGGTGCGGCGATTCTGCTGCGTGAAAAGGCCGCCTATAAAAACACATCTTTCCAATTGGCGGCCAGGCGATGCCGGGAGACTACTGTAAGGCGTGCTCCCCATGCGGGGCTTGATCGGCAAGTGGATAGACGCAATAGTGGTGAACTGGAGAAAGGAAGACAAGCGAGATGGAGATAGAGACGAACGATATGCTGAACGCCGGTATTGAGAGACTGAATGCCGCCGCCAGCCTGTTGGAACGCGCGGTTGCTCAGCTAGAGCAGCGGGAGGCCGCGACGGGCGACGTGCAGAAGATCGTAGCCGAGGTTGAGGGCGGCTTCTCGGAGCGGGAAATTGAGCTCGAGCGGCGTTTGGCGGCTGCGCAGCAGCAGATTACCGAACTCAAGGCCCAGGAGGCCAAGGGCAGCTCGGCACGGAAGACCTTGCCGACAACCACCGTGCAGCTGCTGGCGAAGCAGGGCGTAACCTCGCTTGACTCGCTTGAAGCAAGCACGCTGGATGCTGCGCTTACCGGGTTGAGCCTGGAACAGCGCATTGCAGTGAAGGCCCAGCTGCTGCGTGCGGGGGTTCTGAGCTAACAGGCTCGATCGCAGATAGTGAAGGTCCGCCAAGGCGGGCCTTTTTGATTTGGTGCAGCTCTTACGAGTCCCATACGTGAATTCCTGATGGGCTGAAGGGAAACATGAAAGCGAATTTCTACGATATTCATTCGGCAGCTGACTACATTGGGCCCGGCGCGGTCGAGGTTCCGCTCTACCAGACGGAGATCACCGATATTATTCGCCGTCACAGCATCTTTGGGCAGCGGATCAAGCAGGTTCCGGCGACCGGTCATCCATCGCGCTTTTTTGAGGAGACTGCGATTCCGAATCCGAGCACGGCGGGATTTGTTGATCCACGCAACATTGTTGCGCCGGTGGTTGCACCGACGCGCGTGGAGCGGAGCGTTCCGCTGAAGGCTGTCGTTGCGCAGCTCAATTACAACCTGTTCGATGTGGAGCTGGGGACCCAGCAGAAGCAGTTTGCTTATCTGCAGGCCAAGGACCTGGTGGACACGGTGAACGGCGTGATGCTGGCGCACGACGTGGCGTTGTGGAACGGTAATGACACGTCGCTGAGCACTCCGACCACGACACAATACTTCGGCGTGACGGGGCAGATTGCTGGGGGCGGAAACACCACCACAATCGGTACGACTGCAAGCATTGTGGACGGGCTGAAGTCGACGGTTGCACAGATGGTGGCCAACTCCAGCTTTGCAGTGCGGCCGACGGCGATCTATGCCAATCCGGTACTGCTGGACCTGATTGACCGGGAGATGAAGAGCGACTTCAACGTGGTGCTCTCGACTCGCGAGATCGAGGCCGGCTTTACGGTGAAGATGCTTTCGACGCAGGCGGGCGATCTGCCGCTGATTCCGGATTGGTCGCTGGCCTACACGGGCACGCCTGGTTCCGGATCGGCGGTGTTGCCTGCCTACATCGTGACGGAGGACCTGATCGAGTACCACTGGCTGAGCGATCCAAATCCTCGCATCTTCCAGCTTGGCGTTCCGGGATCGCTGGCTTCGCAGTACGTGGTGGTGAAGTTTGGCGCTCCGGTGGTCAAGGGCGCGAACTATGCGCACTACCAGGTGCTTGTGGACCGGTAGAGCGCAGCAGAGCGTAAGTGATGTCACGTGGGGGCCGGCTCAAACCAGGGACGGCCCCGACTTTTGGATGAACTTGTGAGGAGAGACAGATGGGATATTTGCAGCCATCGCAATATGCGAGCTATGGGCTGTCGGCGGATGTGACCGATGACTGGATCACGGTTGCGTCGGCGATGATTGATTCGCACTGCCGGCGTCCGAGCCTGAACCCGACGCAGTACACGGAACGGTTGCGCATCGTGGAAGGATCGCAGACGGCGCGTCTGTCGTATCTGCCACTCTGCCCGATCGCGCCGGCGACGTCTCCGCTGGTAAGCATTCAGGCTCGGTACACGAAGCCGCGGCGGGGGCAGCTTGTGTATCCCCTGCAGGAAGAGGTGTTGTGGGCATTTTCGCTGCCCGGGTCCTGGACGACGGTGGATCCGGCGACGGTGGATTTTGTTCCGGAGACGGGCGAACTTGTGTTTCCGCTGAACATTATGGGCCTGCCGTACAACGAGGTCGAAGTGACCTACACGGCGGGACTGTCGACGATTCCGGATGCAGTTTTGAGCGCGTGCGCACTGATTGTGAAGAATGCGCAGGCGACTCCGGGCATGAATGTGAAGACGAGCCGCATGGACACGATGTGGACGCAGTACTTCTCGAGCAGCCTGATTGACCAAAGCGTGCAGCAACTACTTGCGCCCTGGGTGGCGACGAGGCTGGGATAGCGATGAGCATGGATTTGACGGTACAGAGATTCGACGACCATGCGTTACGTACCGCGGATGCGCTGCTGCGGTCGAACGGCGGCACGACTGCTTATCTGCAAATGCCAGTGACTCCCGGCGATGCGAGCGATGCGGGTCAACTTGGGCTGGATGCGCCGGGCTTTCAACCGCTGCCCATTGCGCCGGTGCTGTTCCACCGGATACGACCCACGATGAGAGAAGGGCAGCCAGCGATCTACGAATTACTTGTGAGCGGCGCGGCGGTTCAGGCTGCCGTGGGCGAGATGCAGGTGGCGTCGGCGGACCTGCTATTCCAGATGGCTGCCGGCGTTGCGGTCGCGAATGAGCTGTTTCTGATCGAAGCCGTATCGCTCTCGGAGTATATGGGCTCGGTATTTCTGTATCGCCTGTTGCTGCGCGAGTCGGCAAGCGGATGGCAGATGCAGACGGCGCAGCAGTAAGTGGAGGAATAATGCAGGACGCGAAGGACACTTTTTACATCGCTCTGAGAGACCGACTGACGGCCGTGAACCCGTCGCGAACGATGACGCTGCGGGGCATCGTGCGGCCCGGGATATTGGTTGAGGAGGCGGAGGCTCCGATGGCGCAGCTTCCGCTGGATGCGTTTGTGCTGCGCTGGACGAAGCTTGCTGCCGATACGCAGCTTCCGTCGATCCTGGCGCAGATGACGTGCGAAATTCACTATGCGAGTTCAGGTTCCCAGTCGTATTCGGGTCTGGACCGCGGGCGGGCGTTGGA